>CAZMWC010000215.1:0-4260 GCA_964569805.1 uncultured Gallionella sp. | reverse complement strand
GTACGTTCGTTTTTTAAGCATCCTTCTGTAGCCTATATTTCTGACTTATGAGTAATGCGCTGAACATTGCGGCATCATTCCACGACATCGGCAAAATCGGGATTCCGGACCATATCCTGCAAAAGCCTGCCCAGCTTGACGAAGCCGAATGGCAGAAAATGCAGCAGCATTCCGAGATCGGTGAAAAGATCATGGCCGCGATCGAACTCGAAGGATCGCAAAAAGCCGCGCAGGTCATTCGCC
The DNA here is from genome assembly GCA_964569805.1 of uncultured Gallionella sp. Taxonomy (GTDB): domain Bacteria; phylum Pseudomonadota; class Gammaproteobacteria; order Burkholderiales; family Gallionellaceae; genus Gallionella. The sequence goes on along the minus strand of CAZMWC010000215.1, from coordinate 4,017 downwards.
ACCACCACGAACATTTCGACGGTCAAGGCTATCCGGACAAACTGGCGGGAGAGGACATCCCCATCTGCTCGCGCATTATCTCCATAGCCGACAGCTACGATGCGATGGCCGTGACCAGGTCATACCATCGCGCCAGAACACATCAGGAAATCATGTCCATCCTGCATCAGGAAACGGGAAAAAAGCACGATCCGGAGCTCATGCCCATTTTTTGCGAAATCATTGAAGACAGCAAACAGAAAGCAACCAAGATATAAGATCGTAGAACTAAAGGAATCGAATTATCCCAGTGTGAGGCCCCAACCTCATCGATCAGCGAGTCGAAAGGAGAATAGACCATGCCCACAGGCACTATCCGTCTTCATCGCGTACTCCGGGCAAAACCGGAGCGTATCTATAAAGCATTCCTGAACGCAGACGCAATTGCAAAGTGGCTGCCGCCCTACGGTTTCACCTGCCAGGTGCACCACATGGACGCCAGGGTCGGCGGCACTTTCAGGATGTCGTTCACGAACTTCACGACAGGCAACGGCCACTCGTTCGGTGGTGAGTATCTTGAGCTCGTGCCATCCATGAAGATATGCTATTCGGACAAGTTCGACGATCCGAACCTGTCCGGCGAAATGAAGACGACGGTGACTCTGATGCCGGTGTCGTGCGGAACCGAGATCGCTATCGTGCAGGAAGGGCTGCCCGAAGTGATCCCGCTGGAGATGTGTTATCTCAGTTGGCAGGAGTCGCTCGCGCAACTGGCTAACCTCGTGGAGCCGGAGATTCCGGATTGACGGTGTTACGGGCGATTCCAATTTTGATCATTCACCGGGCGAGTTAATCCATGAAAAAAATTCTGGCTGTGTTGGTGGTGTTGGCTGTGGCGGCGGTTGTCGCGTTTTTCGCGCTGAGCAATCCGCTGGGCAGGTTGGTGAAGCTGGCGATTGAGGGTTTTGCGCCGGATATGGTGCAGGCCACGGTAAGTGTGCGTGGCATCGATATTTCCGCTTCGGACGGACAGGGAAAGCTGGTTGGTCTTGTTGTCGGCAACCCGAAGGGGTTCAAGACTTCTCATGCGCTCAAGGCGGATACCGTCGAAATCGCGGTTGAACCGGCCAGCCTGACGAAGGATGTCGTTGTATTGCACAAGATTCTGATCGATGCGCCGAATATCATTTACGAGAAAAATGACAGTGGCAGCAACTTCGATGCGATTCAGCGTAATGTCGAGGCCTATCTGAACAAGAGCGGCAAGAAAAAAGACGAACAGGGCGCAGCCACGAAGCTGATCATCGATTCTTTGGTGATACGCAACGCGCAGGTCAATTACAACGGGACGTTGGACTTGTCGCTGCCGGACATCGAGTTGCGCAACGTCGGCAAGAACAGCGGCGGTGTGACTTCCGCGCAGCTGACCAAGCTCATCATCGCCGAACTCAACAGCAAGATCGCGCTGGAGCTTGTCAAAGTCGGAGCGATCGGCATTGTCGGTGGCGCGGCGATCGGTGCGGGTATGGCGATCAAGGGATTGCTGGACAAGTAGCGCGTGGAATGGGTTGTTCGTGTGAACTTCAAACATGCAGCGATGCCGCAAACGAATACAGGTCTCTAAACGGAAAGAGCACCATGTCAAAAACGATGTGCAAAACGAAAGATGCGAAAAAGCGCGCCAGGAAGCAGGCCGATCCGAAGTTTGTGTGCGCCAAATGCGGCCAGAAGGTGAATAAAGAAAAATATGTCTGCAAGCCTGAAAGATTATGATCGGGGGCAGGCCACGGTTTCCGCTTGGCCCCGCATACGCAGCGCCTTTCAACTTGTTTAGCGGCGTACCTCGCCGCATCGATGCACCGCAGTTTCCATTTGAGCGCTATGCTGGATTTTACTGAATACACCAAGATTTTTATCAGCCTGTTCGCGATCCTCGATCCGATCGGGATTATTCCCATCATCATTCTATTTACCGCCGGGATGACGGTATCCCGGCGCGCCCATGTCGGGCATCTCGCGTCGCTGGCGGTGTGTGCCATTCTGCTGATGGCATTGCTGATCGGGCAACCGCTGCTGGCGTTTTTCGGTATCAGCATCAATTCGTTCCGCGTGGCGGGCGGTATTTTGCTGCTGCTGATAGCGATCAAGATGATGCTCGGAAATTTTAACGAGTCCGTCTCCGGCAAAGATGACCAGCCCGACGGCGAGGGGGTTCCGGCGAATGCGATCGTGCCTCTGTCCACACCGTTGCTGGCGGGGCCCGGTTCGATCAGCGCAGTGATCGTCGAGGCGCATAAGGCGAACGGTATCCAGCATTATCTGATGATGGGTCTGGTGATCATCTTGCTCAGCGTCACGGTCTGGCTGACCTTTCTGATCGCGCCCTGGGTGGCGCGGCGGCTGGGTAAGATCGGCATCAATGTGTTCACCCGCCTGATGGGGCTGATACTCGCCGCCATCGCGGTGGAGTTCGTCGCCGGCGGCATGCGCGGCCTGTTTCCGGCGCTCGGTTGAAGAATTAAAGGAAGGTGGCCTCTGAGAATTCCCTTATTGTTATTTCGGGCGAGGCGAAAAATCTTTAGGGCATCTCTAAAAATCCACATTTCATCCCGTACGGGCGATTCATGAATCGCCCCTACCGCGTTGCGGAAAAAAGCTCTTGCTTGCATCTCATGCTATGCGGCGCGGCGATAGACAAAAGATGCCGGAGGCAAATTGTTTGGTGAGCTAATGATCCGGCACGAATTATCCAAGAACCCGTTCGCATTGACCCTTTGGCTACGCTCAGGACTAAAGGCATTGTCGAAATGTGAACGGATTCTGGCGCTTCGACAGGCTCAGCACGAACGGTAATGGCGTTCAATTCGTGCCGGATCAATAATGGTGTCAACATCGCAATGGTTTTTCCGGATGCCGGGTATGTGGCACGGTCAGTCGGGCAAACTTGCAACCCCTGTTTCTGAGGATGGAACATGGCCAAACCTGAAACGCCACTGACACCACGAGGCCGACTCTGGTTCGGTCTGGCCTTTGTCGCGTTCGGCATCATGCCGATGCTGGCGACTTTCGATATCGGCCTGCTTGGCCCTGAAGACATCAACGGCCCGGCATGGTTGGGTCTCGCTACCGGCGGGGTTTTTGTGATGGCAGGGATGGCAGTGATCGCCGGTCCCGACCGACCCGTGTTCAACAGCATTCTGGCCATCCTGGTGGTGGGTGGCTTGGCGGCCGTCGGGAACTGGATTGCCTTTGGTGTCGGCGAACGAGTATGCGGCGGAACTATCCTGTTCTGGCGTGGCGACGTGTCGGGCCTCGGTTGCCGCATTCCCTTCGGCATGGGCGCCCTGATCACCAATGCCGTCCTGGTGCTGATGGTGGTCATCGCGCTGCAAAAGGCATTAGGCGGGCCGCCTCGCTTCGCGCGTCTGCGCAGATTGGCGGAGAGCTTGGTGCTGCTGACGCTGGCGCCGATCCTGCTGCCGGTTGTGCTTTTCCTGCTTGCGCGTAGCGGCCTGGAGGCAGTCGTGGCTCGGCTGGAGACAGGTGCATGGCCGCGCAATGAATCGTTCATCGCAAGGATGAAAGCAAAAAAGGCACGGGAGGAAAAATCAGAATAAATCGCCCAAACAATCGCGAAATAATCGCGTCCATACTCAATAGCAAGGGTCAGTGCTTCAGGTTGGCGGAAAAAATAGCCTTGGTCTTTTCCGGAAAATGGAATTCGTTGAATGCGCGCTCGATTTCGGCCTGATTGCGGCCATGGGTATGGTCTTCAAAGCTGATCCCGATGGCCTTGCCATTGGCTGCCAGCGTCTGGAAAGCAAAATGCCAGAGTCGAGCCTCGGCCAAGCGCTCTCTCAATTCGGCCTCTTTGGAAATTGTAATACCGGTTTTCTTCAGGGAATCCAGAAATTGATCGATGGATTCATTACTCAAGCTGCCCATTTCTTTTCCTTAAAAGTGCGGTGTTTCACCACCATGAGCCTAGTATAACAACACATAAATAACGAAACATGTATCATGCTGTCGCATGCCCAC
>CAZMWC010000214.1:0-4313 GCA_964569805.1 uncultured Gallionella sp. | reverse complement strand
TTTGCGCGCCGCGCCGCGCGCCGGCCGATTCGACGGTTTCGCAGGAGCGGTCGAATACACGCATGTAGGAGATCGGCCCGCTGGCGCGCGAATTGGTGCCCTTGACTTGCGCGCCTTCCGGGCGGATGGACGAAAAGTCGTAGCCGACACCGCCGCCACGCCGCATGGTTTCGGCGGCCTGTTGCAAGGCATCGTAGATGCCGGGCTTGCCGTTGCTGATGCCGGAAATTGCATCGCCCACCGGCTGCACGAAGCAGTTGATGAGCGTCGCCTGAATCTTTAACCCGGCCGCCGAGTTGATGCGCCCGGCAGGTACGAAACCGTTTTCCTGCGCCTGAAAAAACACTTCTTCCCAGTGGGCGCGCTGCTCCGGTTTCTCGGTTTGCGCCAAACCGCGCGCCACGCGGCGGCGCACATCCTCAATTGAAGTTTCGCCCTGTTCCGCATACTTTTCCAACAATACTTCGGTGCTGATTTCTTGCGTCATTTCGGTTGTTCCTTTAGCTGGCTGATTGCTGGATATCTGGTCACTCTGCCCATGCCCACAAAAATTGTGGAAATACCTGGCGGCCAAAATCAAGCAGTAGAATTTACGTTTTTCAACACCCTGTTACATGCCGGAGGAGGCGAAAGGGTCAGAAGTGGGGCGGGCGGAGGTTGAGAGCAAATACATTCTGCGGTTGACACGATACAACTCCCTTTTAGTTGTATGGGCTGCTTCAGCCAAAAAAGCAAAACCACTACATATAGTGGTTTGCCGTATGATTTGCACTAATTCTAGTGCATGGGGAATTTTTTGCAAGTAATATTTTGACGTGATTCCGGTGTGGCGATGGAAACCTTTAAGAATTCGGGGGTTCGGGGTATCAGGTATGCCAGCAGGGGGTGGGTAGCGGGGTATTTTGCCGAATATTCGGGTAAATATCGCGGCTGGTTATTTGCCATGTCGGCTAGTTTGATAGCAAATTGACCAACCCGTCCAACCCGACAAAGTTGAGCGCGTAGCTAGCCTGCTCGCGTACTACAGGTTTGGCATGGTAGGCGATGCTGATGCCGGCTTGCGCCATCATTTTCAGATCGTTCGCGCCGTCACCCATGGCGATGACTTGTTCCGGTTTGAGCCCAAGTTCCTCACGGGTTTTTATCAGCCAGTCGGCTTTGCCTTGCGCGTCCAATATTTTGCCCAGCACTCTGCCGGTGAGTTTGCCGTTCTGGATTTCCAGTGTGTTGGCATGGGTGAAATCGAGCCCCAATCTCGGCTTTAACTGCTCGGTAAAAAACAGAAAACCACCGGATACCAGCAGCGTTTTGATGCCGTGCTTCTTCAATTGCGTGAGCATGGCCCCGGTGCCGGGATTAAGTTGCAGCCGTTCGTCATATACGCGTTGTAACGCGCCTTCATCCAAGCCTTCCAGCAGCGCCACGCGGCGGCGCAGGCTCTCGGCAAAATCGATTTCGCCACGCATCGCCGATTCGGTGATCGCCGATACCTGCGGTTTCAACCCCTGCATGTCGGCAATTTCGTCGATACATTCGATGCTGATGAGGGTGGAATCCATGTCCATCACCAATAAACCGAAATCAGACAGATGCGTGTCATGCGTTACGAAGCCGTAATCGAGCTGATGCTCCAGACAATAAGGCGCAATGGCAGGGTGCGGTTTGGCATCGCGTAAGCGATAGACATGCGTGGCAATCTGCTCGGTACGCCCGGCATTGGAAAGCTTGGCGAGATGCTCAACCAGTGTCGAAGGGATGTCGTGTGTGGCTTGAATGATGAGGTTCATATTTGAGTGGTTATTTTCGTGCAGTGAAAATTGTGCAAATAAAATTTGAAAGGGGTGAGGTGGATTATGCGAAGTGTACTCGAACAGCCAAAAACTGTGCATACGACGAATGCTGCCAATAAAGTTGTCAACTTTTTATATGACTTGCCTGTGGCTTCTGGTTTTTAATAGGCTGCGGCGTGTGGTATCCTTCGCACTTGCTTGGTATGGTGATCTTTCCGGAGTTTTCCGTAAAATCCAGTGAAGGTTGACTGGAAATGTTCTGCAGCAAGGGCTGTGGCATTAAAAGGATATGGATTCGATTCCGGTGTTACAAGGCGCGCAGGCTGGATTCGTACTTTCTTTACACCAGCCACAAATTCAACTTCACTCAAGGAAATTTAGTATGTCCAGCGTAGAAACTGTGAGCGCGTTAGAACGTTGTCTTAACGCATCTATCCCCCAGCAAGCCATTCGCAGCGAAGTGACCGCACGGTTAAAAAAAATCGGGCGCACCGCAAAGATTCCTGGCTTTCGTCCGGGCAAAATACCTGACAGAATTCTCGAACAACACTATGGTGCACAGGCGCATCAGGAGGCTCTTGGCGAGGTGTTGCAACATTCGTTTGAGCAGGCCGTACAATCCAACAATCTGAAAGTGGCCGGTTATCCGAAATTCGAATTAAAGACCAGTGACTTGGGTGCCGACCAGATCGAGTACAGCGCTACCTTTGAGGTGTATCCCGAAATTGTGCTCGGCGACCTGTCGGGTGAAACAGTGGAGCGTCTGGTTTATGAATTGACGCAGGCTGATGTGGACAACACCATTGTAACGCTACGCAAGCAGCGCGCCATATTCGAACCTGCGGATCGTGCCGCACAGATCGAGGATCAGGTGCGCATCGATTTTGTCGGCAGGTTGAACGGTGAGATATTCAAGGGCGGCGAAGCCAAAGATTACCCGGTGACTTTGGGTGCGGGGAGTATGCTGCCAGAGTTTGAAACGGCTATTATCGGCATGAAAGTCGGCGAAACCAAATCGTTCGATATGACTTTCCCAGAAAGCTACCATGGCAAGGATGTGGCGGGTAAGCAGGTGACCTTTACCATCACGCTGAACAAGGTGGACGCGCCGAAGCTGCCGGAACTGGATGCCGCATTTTGCTTGTCCATCGGTATTGAGGGCGGCGATGTCGGCAAGCTGGAAAGCGCGATACGCGACAATTTGCAGCGTGAGGTTTCGCGTCGTCTGAAAGCGCGCAATAAAGATGCGGCGATGGAGGCATTGCTGAAAGTGGCGCAATTTGGGGTGCCAAAATCTGTGGTGGAGTGGGAGGCGCAGGAAATAATGCAGCAGACCATGCAAGAAATGCAGTCGCGTGGAATGAAAATTGATGGTATCCCGTTTACGCCTGAACTGTTTACCGAGCGCGCCGGGAAACGTGTAAAACTAGGCCTGATTCTTGCCGATCTGGTGCAGAAACACGATTTGAAAGCCAAGCCCGAGCAGGTTAAAGCAGTAATGGGGGATTATGCACAAAGTTTTGAAGAGCCGGAAGAAGTGCTGCGCTGGTATTACGCTGAACCATCCCGTTTGCAGGACATGGGGAATATGGTAATGGAAGGTAATCTCGTAGATTGGGTTATGACACAGGTGATAACGGCGGACAAAGCTGTTTCATTCAATGAATTGATGGGAAACTGAAGTGATGGATTATCAAGAGCCACAAAATATCGGTTTGATCCCCATGGTTGTGGAGACCAGCGGGCGCGGTGAACGGGCGTACGACATCTATTCGCGCCTGCTCAAGGAGCGCGTGGTGTTTCTGGTCGGTGAGGTCAACGACCACAGCGCGAATTTGATCGTGGCGCAGATGTTGTTCCTGGAGTCTGAAAATCCGGATAAAGACATCCATTTTTATATCAACTCGCCCGGTGGTTCTGTTACCGCTGGTATGGCGATCTACGACACCATGCAATTTATCAAACCGAGCGTCAGCACACTATGTATCGGGCAGGCAGCCAGTATGGGATCGTTCCTGCTGGCGGCAGGAGAGAAGGGCAAGCGTTTCTGCCTGCCCAATTCACGCGTGATGATCCATCAGCCGATGGGCGGTTTCCGCGGGCAGGCTTCCGATGTAGAAATCCATGCGCGCGAAATCCTGTATTTGAAACAAAAGCTTAACCAGATGCTGTCGCAGCACACCGGGCAATCTGTCGAAACCATCGAGCGCGATACCGACCGGGATAATTTCTTGAGCGCGGAAGATGCGGTGAAATACGGGTTGGTAGATCAGGTGCTGGAAAAACGTGTGTGAAGAAAACAGTTCATATGCCGTAATGACTCCGGCGGGCAAGCCGTGCTATGGTTGTTCGCAAAACTCGAGAGGAAATCAGTAGCAATGGCCAGTGATAAAAAACCAGGTGACAAGTTGCTCTATTGTTCGTTCTGCGGCAAGAGCCAGCACGAGGTGCGCAAGCTGATTGCGGGTCCGTCGGTGTTTGTGTGCGATGAGTGCATCACGTTGTGCAACGACATCATGCGCG
>CAZMWC010000213.1:0-4340 GCA_964569805.1 uncultured Gallionella sp. | reverse complement strand
AGGCAGCGCGTTTGAGCAGGGGGTCGCGCCGCGCGCCGCGCCGCGCCAGCACCACGTCATAGCCTTCCTGCGCCTTGGCGTACAGACGCGGGATTTCCTCCGGGCGATCCTGCAAATCGCAATCCATCACCACCACCCAGTCGCCGTTGCAGCGATCCAAGCCGGCAGTGATGCCGTAGTGCTGGCCGAAATTGCGGCTGAACTGCAAGCCTTTGACGCGCGCGTCCTTGCCGGCCAACCGTTCGATGACCTCCCATGAATTGTCACCGCCGCAATCCTCGACCAGGATGATCTCGAAATCCGGCGAGATGGTTTCCAGCGCGGCGACCAGCCGGCGATACAGTTCATTGAGGCAGTTCTCGGCGCGATACACGGGAACGACGACAGAAATGACGGGCATTTTCAGGTCCATAAATTAAATTGCACTTTCCGTTTTCCGGGCGACCAGCAGCAGCGAGCCGCCCAGCGGGAACGACAGGCCGAGACGAATCAGCCACTGCTCGACGCGCATTATCGCCCGTAGCACAGCATTCGTCAGCCTGCCGACCTTCAGGCCCACCGCCTTCATCTGCTCGTCCATGTTTGCGCCGGATTTTTTCATCCCGCGCGAAGCCAGCAGCAGCGGCAGCAGCAGCGACACGAACGAGGTCGCGTATTCGACCCGAAAACCCGCGCGAATAACTTTCCCGGCCAGTTCTGTCCGCGTGTAGCGGCGCTTGTGGTGCGCGAAATCGTCGACGCGGCTCCATAGCCAGCGGTGCTGCGGGACGGTCAGCACGATGCCCCCGCCCGGCTTGCAGGCTTGGTGCATCTGCGCCAGCACCGCTTCATCTTCCTCGACATGTTCCAGCACATCGAACGCCCCGATCAGGTCGAATTCCCCCACAAACGGAATGCGGCGCGCATCCATCTGGAACAGGAAAATGCCGGGCGCGCGTTGAGCAGTGAAGGCTAGTCCCTCAGTAAAAATATCGCTGCCACTGAAGGACGCCTGCGGGAAAACGGCGCGCATGCCGGACAGAACGAAACCCGTGCCGCAGCCTACCTCCAGCACCTTGCCGGGATTCGGGAAATGCCTGCGCACCACATCCATCAGGATGGCATTGCGCGCCTGGAACCAGAAATGATCAGGCTCGACCTCGACTATCAGGCGGAAAAATTCCGGATTGAAGCCGTCGCTCTGCCCGTCCAGCTCCGGCGCAAAAGCCAGGAAGCCATTCCGTTCTTCGGGCGCGCTGCCGCAGGCCGGGCAGGTCCAGTCTGGTACGTCGTAAGGTCTGCGGCAAGCCAGACAGAGCTTCATGTCCGGCGCAGGTACACCGCCATATCACTCCCCCTGCCCAATAACACCGCAAGCGGATTCAGCAGTTCACCCGCCAGCTTCATCATGCTGTAAACCGGCGCCGCGCAATCCCCTTTTTCGCAGAAGCGCACGCCGCGAGTTCGGATATCGACTACCGTAAAGCCGGTGCGCTGTGCCAGCGCCTTCATGGAATGAGGTGTAAAAAAACTGATGTGGCCGCCATGCCGGTCAATGTGCAGATATTCCCATTTCGCTCCCATCGCAGCCATGTTCCAGCTCGCGGCATTGCCGGTGCCGACCAGCAGGATGCCGCCCGGACGCAAGATGCGCCGGCATTCGTTCAGCAAATCCTGCGGCTGCTTGAGGTGCTCGATCACCTCGAACAGGGTCACCGCATCGAACTGCCCGTCGGCATAGCCAGCCTCTTGCAACAATCCCTGCCGCACCTTCAGCCCGGCCGCCTGCGCCGTCGCGGCGGCTCGCGGGGCCGGTTCCACACCTTCGGCAGCATAGCCCAGCCGTACGGCGGCGCCGAGGAATGCGCCGCTGGAGCAGCCTACATCCAGCAAACGGATCTGCGGCGGCTTATGTAGCAGCCCGGCAATACGGTCGAGGAATTTCCTGCTGCGGCGAAAGCGCCGCGCCTCGGAGCGTGCGTCCGGCAGCGTCCCGTGCGGATCGTCGAATTCCTGCATCGATTCCCAGTAGCGCGCCTCGCTGCACTGGCTGAGCAACTGGCCGCATGCGGTGCAGCACAGCAACGCTCCTTCCGGCAGAACATAGCCGGTTGTTTCCAGCGGCGCGTCGCAGCCCACGGGGCAGGAGTTCAGGTAACGGGTTTCAGGGGTGTTCATTCCGGATTTGCCTCGAAAACTTTGCGGTAAATTGTCTCATATTCGCGCGCCACTTCGCCCCAGCCACGCACAAATTGCGGCGGCATATCTCTGCGGCATAGCTGTTTCTCGGTTTCCTCCGCCCAATGTTCGACGGGTGCGTCAAGCGGCATGGCCGTGCCGGCGTCCGGCGCGACCTGAGCGGCAGCCCCGCACACATCGGACACCACTACCGGCACGCGTGCGGCCATCGCCTCGCTGATGACCATGCCATAGGGCTCTGACCTGGCCGGATGCAGCAACACATCGAACTCGGCGAAATAAGACTGCCCGTTCCAGCCCAGCAGACGGTAGCCGCCTTGCCAGCCGGCAAACAAATGTTGAATTTCTTCCGGTTGTGGCCCGATCACCCACAGCTCGAGTTCGGGGCGGGCGCGGCGCAGCCGCGCAACAATCTCGACCGCCAGCGGCAATCCCTTGCGTCGCCATTCCTTGCCGACAAAACCGATTATCCCGCCGCTTGCCGGAACGGCATGCGATGTACGCACTGTCCCCGGCTGCACGCCAGGCACAATTGGGGTAGCCAGTTTGCCGGCCAGTTGCGGGTAGTAGCGTGCCAGCTGGTTGCTGATCACCTGCGAATTGGGGACGATGCAATGCGGCCTGGTCAATTCGCGCCGCTCCAGATACAGCTGCATCAGCACGCGAATTGACAACAACCGCCAGAGCGGTTTTTCAAACACGTTAGCAAACGGCGGTCCATGGAAAGTAGTGACGTGATGCACGCTGATGCGCTCGTGGCTGTGGATCAGCCAGCCCAAATGCGGATGCACCTTGAGCCAGCGCGCCGCGCGCCAGCCGAAGCGCAACAGCGACAACCAGCGCGGCCGCCATGTAATCTGGCCCAATTCATGCACCGCAATGTCTGCAGGTTTCCCAGCCAGGCAGACTTCGCACAGCACCTCAACCTCATGCCCCAGGCTGCGCAGCTCGCGCGTCAGCTCCCAGACATAACGTTCCATGCCGCCGACCGGCCCGTAGCGGCGCACCACGTGCAGGACTTTCAAGAACCCTCCCTCATCCTAACCTTCCCCAGCGGGGGAAGGGGCGATCGTCCCGCTTCCTGAGGAAGCGGATTGGCAATCTCTTGGTATTGATCCACGCCTTTGAGCGCACGGATGTGGGTTGCCTGCAACACCTCATCGAGGCGCCGGCGGTTTTCCGCGAGCTGCGAGCGGTCGTTTTCGCGATGCCAGAGATGGAAAACCGGCGCGCCAAAACGCGCCGACTTGTTGAATATGCCGGCGCGCAGCAGGCGTATCACCAGGTCGGAATCTTCCAGCCCCCAGCCGGTATAGCTTTCGTCCAGGCCGTTCACCCGCAGCAGATCTTCCCGCCACGCCGACAGATTGCAGGTTTTCGCCCCCTGCCAGCGCCGCGGCAACTGTTTGCGCAACCAGCCCGGAATGGGCAACCGCAGCAACGGCAGCAGGCGCTCGACCTGTCCGCGCCGGCGCGCTTGCAGCCAATCGCGCATTGCCCACAAATGAACCGGTAATTTGTCGCGCAATACCTGTTCGCTGAACGCCTGCGTCAGTATCAGGCGGTTGCCAGACAGGAACCAGCCGTGCTCCGCCAGCCTGCGGTGGCTGGCGACAAAATCCGGCGGCGGCACAGAATCGCCATCGATAAAGATGATGTAGTCGGCCTGCGTGGCGGCCAGCGCGCGGTTGCGGATCGCGGCGGCGCGGAAGCCCAGGTCTTCCTGCCACACATGGCGGATGGCGAACGGCGCACGCGCCGCGTAACCGGCCACCAGCGCGGCAGTTTCCGGCGCCGAGCCGTCGTCCGCCACGATCACTTCGAAATTGGCATCCGCCTGCTTCAGGCAGCCTTCCAGCACGGCGGCCAGCGCATCGGGGTGGTTATAGGTGGTGGCGATCAAGGCAATGCGCATCATGTTTTCTTGTTCAGCAGCATCAGCTTCAGGTAGCGGTAATAAGTGCCCTCGGCGTTGGATACCGCCAGCATGAAACCTTCGCGCCCGTCGAGGAAGCCGCCGCGCAGGACATAAGTGCGCAGGAAACTCCACAGGCCGCGCAGCACCGCACCGGACAGCGAGGCTTGCCTGCCGCACTGGTGCATCATTTGCGCGCCGGCCGTGGAATACATGTCCATCTTGCGCAGCACCTCCTCGAGATTGT
>CAZMWC010000212.1:0-4383 GCA_964569805.1 uncultured Gallionella sp. | reverse complement strand
ACGGGCACATGCAAACGGGAGAGCCGCCGGGGTTGGGTGTGTCTTCCTGCCCCATGGATACCAGGTCAAGGCCACCGAACCGGATGGGGAGCATGCAACTCCAGCAGATATCCGTGATCGGGTTCGCAAACCGGCCGGTACAGGTCGCCGTTGCATACGCTGGCAGCGATGCCCCTCCAGCGGCAATGGCGAGCACAAGGATGAGCGCAAATTCACGGAAGGACTTCATCGACCCTTAACCTCTTCCCGTCCTGAGTCACGACGGCTGGCACCTGATGAATGCCCAGGCGGCGAACCAGCGTCCCGCCCTGGTCGTAGAAAACCTGGCGCTTCCAGTCGCGCATTAGATTCAAGGGTTCACCGGCAACCAAAATCGGCTTTACTGCTCGATCCTGTTCCCGCAACAGCTGCCGGGCGAAGGAAACCTGTCGTCGATCTCTGCCATCAAAGAAGACGAGTTTTTCGCGAAGAGATGTGTGATCGAGTGGATTTACCTTCTGTCCACGAGCGAACAGGAGCACGCCATCGGCACCGCGGATGTCCCGATCCAGCGTCCACGTCGGGTCGATAAAATAAGTGCGTTTGGCTGCGGTTGTTTTGAGGCCGTGTGTAGGTTTTGGCTTCTCGATAGCACCGACGACGAGATCACGGTATTCGCCTTGCTTCCTGGCAAGCTCACCGCTTTTCTCCATCCGATTGAGGCGCGACTGGATGACTTCCAGCAGATCCGGTTCGGCAATATCGTAGGTCGGCCCGACAACACCGAGATCGTCAGCGTGTGCGATAGGCATCAGACCGAGAAGCAGCATGGCAAAGAATTTGGCGTGAATCGACATGAGGTCGATTCTGGGCGCGAGATAGCGGCGATGGCTTTTGAAATGCGCACTTTTAGGGCGCATTTCGGCAACGTAGGCCACATCAGATTCGATGTGTATTCCATACTCGGCCTCTTCGCCGCGCTGCCATTGCCGCGTACAACTTCTATCCGGCTCGTTTATCGTCATGCTCCTTAAATAAAGCAAAACGCCCCTCCAGAAATGGTGGGGCGTTTTGCTTTAAGGGTTTGTTTGTGATCTGCTTGAGGTTCTGACAATACGTTCTGACAATACGCCGCACAGGTACTTGTTCCTTGTTACCCTACAAGGGGCGGTTCTTGTATTTATCGGGTTAGGCGCAATACTGTTCACTTAATAACAATCTTTGGTTCAATCACCCGATTCAGCGGCTCGGATCGCTTGCGGACTCGATAGCCAGACATTTTTCGCTTTACGCCGCGCGGGTTGTGCTTTCCCCGGCTCTGCTTGGCGCGCCCGCGCGCAATTTCCTTGAGCAGGCTCATTCGCCAGATCGGCCATTCCTCAGGGGGGGATGGCCCCGGCTCCGGGGAGACGGCGGGCGAGCACCCTGGCGGCATGGACGAACGATAGATCCTCGGCCAACTGACCGGTGTGTTCCGCCGCCTCGTACATCAATCTGCGAATGGCCGCGTGGGTCAGCATCAGCCCGTAGAACTCCTGGCGTACAAGGTCTGGGGTTTTGCTGCGCAGAACCTTTCTTTCCTCCCGCAAATGCGTCTTCACTTCATCGAGCATCCCCTCGATCTTCCAGCGCCGGTGATAAAGCGCGGCCAATTCTGCTGCGGGACCCTCTGCAGGGGCGAGAATATTGGTGACCAGGCGGTAAAGCGGTTCGGCATCGGGCACCCCTTCCAACCCGTATTCGATAACCCTCACCGCGATGCCGTTCTGCTTGCGTCTGCGATCCAGGTCGCCAGCATAAACCGTGGACAAATAGGAGCCGTCCGGCAACACCTTCTCGCGCGGCAACCGCAGGTTCGATTTCACGCGCCACAGCAGGGCGGCGCCCGTCGCCGCCGCCTCGCGCCAGATATCGTAACCGAAAAATAGCCGGTCGGCGATCACCAGCATCGCGGGATCAAGGGACTGGAACAGTTTGCGCGCCAAGGCGTTCTCGCTTTCCCGGCATCCCCCCATCTCCACCTTGCACAGCGTGTGGGTCGCGCACTCCCCCAAGCCGACAAACCGTATCTGCGGAAAAGCTGCCTCGCCCCGCCCTCCGCCCGGATAACCGAACGCTTCGGCATTGCCCTTCTCGTCCGGCACGTCCAGCGTCGAGCCGTCGATACCCATCACGCGCCACCGTCGATACCACGCGCCTTCGACACCCTCGGCGGCAACCGGGGATACCTGTCGGTCGAATACCGCCCGCATGGCTTCCCAGCCCAAGCGTGTCCGCCCCTGGGATATCGCCGCTTTGGTCACTTCGGCTTCGCTGACCTCATCTCCGTAAATCCGGCGCAGTCCTTCGATGACCAGCCGCAGAACTTCCTCGTAGGCCACGCGCGGGTACAGACACATGGCCATGACAAAGTACACCAGCACTTCGCGCGGCAGGTCTCGCCGCTTCCGCGTATGGGCATCGCAGCCGACCAGCGCTTCCCTGACTTTATCCAGCGGGCAATTGAACGCGAGAAAACCCACCGTCAGGTAATCCGCCAGCCGTGCGCCGCCCGGCAATAATCCTTCTGTTCTCGCCATTTCCAAACCCCATCAAGCGGAAAGCTTGGAATTTACTACAAAATCTGTTTTAAGTGAACAGTATTGGGGTTAGGCGTTATTTTTTCCGCTAATCAGACTATCAATTATCGGGCAACCACAGCCGTCTTTTCCTCTGCGGCAGGCGGAAATGAGCTTTTTCAGAGCGGATTCCATGGCGAGCAAATCCGCGAGTTTCTGTTTGATCACGTCAAGTTTTTTCTCGGCCAGTGCCTGTGTTTCCGCGCAATGCTCACCTTCAGCCAACTGGAGCAGCAAGGTGATTTCTGTCAGTGAAAATCCGAGTACCTGCGCGCGCTTGATGAACAGCAAGTGCTTCAGTTCTTCCTCACCGTAACGCCGGATCGCACTGTGGAGGCGTTTCGGTGTGGGCAGCAACTTCTCCCGCTGATAATAACGAATGGTTTCCACATTGACGCCGCCAATGGCGGCTAATTGTCCGATTGTCATTCCCGCTTCTGAATTCTTCGCCCGCATTCTAGCGAAATCCGCTTTGTTCGTTTGGCCGTTGCGCTTCGCTTGCTCGAAACTCGCTTTGCTCGTTTTCATAAGGCTTGACTCCGTAGCTGACTACGGGTTTAAGGTTAGCATATCTTTAAAACGGAGAATCACATGTCTGGAACAAAAACCGGTCGCGGCGCGCTCTTCGCAGGCGGTGTGGCCGCCATCCTGGCCTCGACCTGCTGCCTCGGGCCGCTGGTACTGATCACACTTGGCTTCAGCGGTGCGTGGATCGGCAACCTGTCAGTGCTGGAACCTTATCGGCCGATTTTTATCGGTACAGCATTGATAGCGCTGTTCTTCGCTTGGCGACGTATTTATCGCTCAGAGGCCGAATGCAAGCCGGGTGAAGTTTGCGCCTTGCCGCAGATCAAGCATATTTACAGAATCACTTTCTGGATCGTCGCGTTGCTGGTGCTCGTCGCGCTGACCTTTCCTTACCTTGCACCGTTTTTCTACTGAAGGAGTGATGACATGAACCGATACACGCAAACAAGCCTTATAACGGTGGTTCGCAAACTCAAATTTTTTGCCATCCTCCTCGTTGCAATGATGTCCGCACTGCCCGTCCCTCCGGCCTTTGCGGCCAGCAGGTCGGTCACGCTGGCAGTATCCAACATGACCTGCTCGACATGTCCGATCACCGTAAGAAGGGCGCTCTTTGGCATGCGTGGTGTCGAGAAAGTGGCCTTCAATTTCGACAAGAAAGAAGCTACCGTAACCTTCGATGATGACAAGACCACCGTCAAGGCGCTTATCCGCGCGGGCTCAAAGGCGAACAGCTTTCTCTGGGGACGCGGTTGTTTGCGGTAATTGACACGCTGGATGCGATGACCTCTGATCGTTCCTATCGCAAGGCACTGTCATTCGATCAGGCTCGTGCGGAAATCGTCAGCATGAGCGGCACTCAATTTGATCCCGTGGCAGTCCAAGCATTTTTGGCTGAAGAGGCTACACTGCGCGAAATGGTGGCGTCGAAATGTATGCAACCGAATGATCCAGACATTTCCCGCGAATCGAAACTCCTTATCCACACTGTGTCACAAATATAACAAAAACTGTAATCT
Organism: uncultured Gallionella sp.; assembly: GCA_964569805.1. GTDB lineage: Bacteria > Pseudomonadota > Gammaproteobacteria > Burkholderiales > Gallionellaceae > Gallionella. The sequence continues at coordinate 239 of CAZMWC010000212.1, read as the reverse complement.
CTGTACTGAGGCAGGGACGGGTAAGGACGGGTTTTGCTGTCGAAACGAACCACCCCGTGCCAAGAGCAATATTACACATCCATTATGGTCGACGACCATATATCCAGAATGCGAAACAGACGCTCACATGCGGCGGGGCGGATTGGGGGGAGAACACCGATCAAGCATCCGTTTCCATCCATTTCTGGCGGCAACGGCCTCTCGAAGAATATCGACATATTCAGCCCCCTCAACACGCT
>CAZMWC010000211.1:0-4404 GCA_964569805.1 uncultured Gallionella sp. | reverse complement strand
GAATTTCCAGCCGTGGTGCGTCTCGGTCGGAAAACCATCGTTCACCACCACCGGCCTGGGCGGGTTGCGCAGCTTGGCCTCGATACCGTCGAAGCGCAGGATGCGATTTACCTCCGCCACATACAACGCGCCGTCGCGGAACGCCACGCCGTTCGGCGTATTGAGGTTGTCGGCAAGCACGATGACCTCATCCGCTTGCTTGTTCTGCTTACGGTTGGGTAGCGCATAAATTCTGGAACCACGCGTGCCGACGAACAGCGTGCCGTCTGGACTCAATGCCATCGAACGCGCGCCCGGTACATTGTCGGCGTAGAGGCTGATCGTGAAACCGGGCGGCAGCTTGATCTTGCCCAGCGGCAGGTCGCGGGCACTGGAAGCGTTGGCCGCGAAGAATAGAAAAAAGGTAAAAGTACCAATAGCGGAAAAGTGCATTGCATTCCCCTTATTCGGAAACGAACGATGCCAACGCTTTCAGGATGCCGAAAAAATCGTTGACCCGCAAGCAGCAAACCAGCATACTCAAACCGTACATTTTTCGGGACATAATCATGAACGCTATTCATGCGGGAATTACCATAGGCGTCACCGAGTTGCGCGAGTCACCCACGCGCATACTCAAGCGGGCAGAAGACGAGGATCAGGCAGTCGCTATCCTTAACCACAACAAGCCCGCCGGTTACATTATTTCGCCTAAGATGATGGAAGCCATGTTGGACTCCATCGCCGACCGCATTGCCGAGAACCGCGCGAAAAGCCGCATGGCAACGTTGGGGAAGGCACGCAAAATCAAGCTAGATGAGCTGTAAGGCTTTTGCACTTGGCTTTATTGTAAGTGAGCGCTAACATTCTCCGAATTGCTTGCAAATGTTGAGATAAATCATGGCTAAAACAAATTATGAGTTAGCCATCCATCCTGGTGCCGAAAAGGAATGGGCGAAACTGGATGGCAGCATCAAGCGCCGCTTCAAGGAAAAACTCGCCAGCGAACGCCTCAAGCACCCGCGCGTGGCAAAAGACGCACTGCGCGAATTGCCCGATTGCTACAAGATAAAAATCACCACGCCGCAATTCCGTTTGATCTACCACGTCAACGATGCAAAACGGTTACTGACTATTTTGTCGGTGGCGACGAGGGAGGATGTGTATGAGGAATTGCGGGTGAGGTTGGGGGCGTAGGGTGGGCAACTTTGCCCACCGATGGTTTCGAAATTTCACATTCCCGTGGCTAACCAGAACAATTGCCATTCCACAAAATTAGGTTTAATGTTGCCGCCATGAACACCCGGCTATCACCGATTGAATCCGAGTTTGCCACGACCGAAGAGGCCGAGGCATACGAACGCTGGTTTCGCGCCAAGGTGCAGGAGTCGCTGGACGACAACAGCCCATTGATCCCGCACGATCAGGTAATGGCGGAAATGCAGGAGCTTCTGGACAACAAACACCGCGAGCATGCTGCCCGTACTGTGGCGAAGTAAGGCTCGCCTGAGTTTGGCCCAGATCAATAATTACATCGCCGACCACAATCCGACGGCAGCACAACGGCTCAAGGATGCAATCGAACAAGCCGCGTCCAACCTGCCGCAACATCCCTATCTGTATCGCCCCGGTTTGGTTGCCGGAACTCGCGAGATTGTCGTGCATCCGAACTATGTGGTGGTATATCGAGTAACCATCTCATCTATCGAAATCATCAACGTGCTGCATTCCCGGCAGCAATATCCCTGAAGCGGGTATTCCAATTTCAAAATTTCGGGCTGGCTCACCCTACGGTTGCCTCTTTACCTAATTTGTTTACGAGCGGTTTTTGCTTTGTTCAAATGCAAGCGCGCATAACTTCGTGCAACCTCAAGCACGAAATTTTTCCCGAGTTCGGGAATATTGTTCATTGCAGCACCAATTCTTTGGGCATATAAATCAGATGCTGGTTGTTGCGCAACCGCATCTACTGCCTCAAAAAATCCAGAAATAGGAATACGGAATACATCCGCAATTTCCAGTAATTTTTCTATGGTTGGGAGCCTTTTACCCGTTTCCATTCGCGAAATGGTTTCGACCTCCAACCCTACTGCTTCCGCCAACATTGCCTGTGTCATACCCGTCGTTTTGCGATGAGCACGGATCACATTGCCAATTTGTAGCGCCAACTCCCGATTCTTTTGTTTTGTTCTCGCCATACACCACCTGTCTTAGTGGCTTGCATGGTCAGTCTCTGTTGCACTCTTAAGAATGATTTATTATTCAATATAATTTGACATACAAATCAATTATAAAGTCTAATAGTGAAGGTTAGGCAAGGAAATTGTCCAGTTCGCGTAGGGCGCAATAACCAACAGGTATTGCGCCGTGTGTTTCGTGAAGCATCTGGTGCGGCATGATTTATAAATGGTACCGTGCTTGGGAGACAACCCGATAAGCACGGATTCAACATCATTTGCGCAAGGGAGCTATTATTATGGTTGCAAGATATAAAAGTCGTGTCGTCTTGACGCTCCTGACGGTGTTCCTGCTCGCCGGATGCCAAACTGCGGCACAACACAGAGCGAATGTTCAGGACGACTCGACTGATCGGATGACTGTCGGCAAGGTTCAGAAAGAAATTCGCGTGGGAATGAGTGGTGCAGATGTTGCCCAGACACTAGGCTCGCCCAACATTGTTTCAACTGACGAAGAACGGCGGGAAGTGTGGATTTACGACAAGATCGCAACCGACCAAGCATATTCGTCAAGTAGTGGTGGGGTTAATGCTCTGATTCTGGGATTCGGCGGCGGTATTGCCGGTGGAGGCGCGGGTGGTAATGCTTCGGCGGGAGCATCTTCTACAAGTCAACGCACCCTTACTGTGATCATCAAGTTCGATAAAGAAGCAAAAGTGCGAGACTTCGCCTACCACACTTCGAGGTTTTAATATGAAGACGTTATCGTTACTCCTAGCGGCACTACTCGTTTCTGGTTGTGTACAAATGCCAAAAGATTCTTTTGTCGTTACACCGGAACTCCTAAAACAGAGACAAATCGAAACACGGCGCTATGACGGCATCAAAGAAGAAGCGTTGCTTGTTGCGAGCTCAAACGCTCTTCAGGATCTTGGATTTAATCTTGATAATTCAGAAACCAAGCTCGGTGTGCTAACAGCCAGCAAAAAACGGGATGCTACCGATGGTGGTGAAGTGGCCGCAGCAATTTTTATCGCTTTGTTAGGTGGCGGGGCAACTGCAATCAGTAAGGACCAAACTATTCGTGTGGCTCTCGTTATTCGACCGGTTAATGATAGTAACGGCAAAGCTATGGTCGACAGTCAGTTTGTACGGGTTTCTTTCCAGAGAGTCGTGCGAAAATCCGACAATAGTACTTTTTCCGAAACACTTCGTGATGATCAGCTTTTCAAGGATTTTTATGAGCGTGTTTCCAAAGCTGTATTTCTAGAGGCCCAAAAAATATGAAATATTTACTTCCATCTGTTTTGATTTGCGCTTTTCTGTTGAGTGGATGTGCCAACACAACGAACCAACGAGTGCTTGACACTGGCGACGAGACGCAATTGCAAAAGCGAAGTTACCAGTCACGCGTATTTGATACGGCAGACAAGGAGAGGGTACTTAGGGCATCAATTTCAACCCTTCAAGACCTTGGCTTTGTAATCGACCGTGCAGATTTGGTGCTTGGGAGCATAAGCGGAACGAAAATGCAGGGATACGAAATTAAAATAACTGTTTCGGTTAGACCGAAGGGAAATGACCGCATGTTAGTGAGAGCGAACGCTCAATTCAACATAACACCGGTCGATGATCCAAAACAGTACCAAGACTTTTTTTCTTCGCTTGAGAAATCATTATTTCTTGCGGCTAATGCGGGTGAATGAGGCACATTTGAACAAGTCTATGCTCCCAACTCGCGTAAGGTGTAGTGCATCAATGAGCGAAGCGCATTGCGCCGGATGACAGATACATACGGCGCAATGCCCGTTGGTTATTGCGCCCTACGAAATTCCATTAATGCGCCTCATCCCAATTCTTCCCCTCACCCAACTCTACCAACAGCGGCACGTTAAGCTCGGCGACACCGCACATCAGTTTGGGCAGCATGTCTTTGACCCGATGCAATTCCGCCTGCGGCACTTCCAGCACCAGTTCGTCGTGTACCTGCATGATCAGGCGGCTGTGCAATTTTTCTGTTTCCAGCCAGTGCTGCACTGCAATCATCGCAAGCTTGATTAAATCTGCCGCCGTGCCCTGCATCGGCGCGTTGATCGCGGCGCGTTCGGCGCCCTGGCGTTTCATGCCGTTGCTGGCGTTGATCTCCGGCAACCATAGCCTGCGGCCGAACACGGTCTCGACATACCCTTGGCTCTTGGCCTGGTCGCGGGTGCGCTGCATGTAGTCGGCGACGCCGGGATAGCGCGCG
>CAZMWC010000210.1:0-4411 GCA_964569805.1 uncultured Gallionella sp. | reverse complement strand
GGCATCCTGCTGCACGAAGCGATAGGGCACGGCCTGGAAGGAGACTTCAACCGCAAGGGTAGCTCCGCATTTTCCGGCCGGGTAGGTGAGCGCGTCGCGGCGAAAGGCGTAACGGTGGTGGACGACGGCACCTTGGCAACCCGGCGCGGCTCGCTGCAAATGGATGACGAAGGCAATCCCACCCAATGCACCACGCTGATCGAAAACGGCATCCTCAAAGGTTATTTGCAGGACACGCTCAACGCGCGCCTGATGGGCGTTCCGGTCACCGGCAACGCGCGGCGCGAATCCTACGCGCATCTGCCGATGCCACGCATGACCAACACCTATATGCTCAATGGTGACAAGGAACCGCAGGAGATCATCGCCTCGGTGAAACACGGCCTGTACGCGGTTAATTTCGGCGGTGGTCAGGTGGATATCACCAGCGGTAAATTCGTGTTCTCCACCGCCGAAGCCTATATGATTGAAGACGGCAAAATTACCCACCCGGTCAAGGGCGCGACCCTGATCGGCAACGGCCCCGATGTGCTGACGCGTATCTCCATGATCGGTAACGATATGGCACTTGACCCGGGGGTCGGGACTTGCGGCAAAGAAGGGCAGAGTGTGCCGGTGGGTGTGGGGCAGCCTACAGTGAGAATAGACGGCTTGACAGTGGGCGGAACGGCGTAGGGCTTGTGGGAACCTCTATAAATGCATTTTGCGGGCGAACCGCTGCGTCGCGTGCTCGCTCATTCCTCGCCTATCAATTTGATATGTCTCGTCATTCGCTGCGCGGCTCCTTGCGCTTCATCCCGCAAAAGTGAATTTATAGAGGTTCCCTTATGTCGTCGCGCTTGCCGTCCATAAGAAAAACGAGTAGGGTGATAGCCGTAAACTTTTGAGGAGCGAATCATGGAAGTCAATAGTGCCGCAGCCGCTTCGGTTGGCGCGCTGGTAAACAGCCTGCAACCACAACAGCAGACGCAACCGGCAGCGCCAAAAAGTGACGATCAGCCGCAACAGCAACAGGATTCGACAGTTGTAAAATTGTCGGATCGTGCGAAGGAGTTGAACCGTACCGAGAATCAAAACAACAATAACAACACCGAACGCGCAGAATCCGAGCCTAAAGAAGCTGCAGAGCCTCCCGGCATACAGTTCATGGCAGGTGAAACCAAGGGTGGGCGCGTCGATACCTTCGCCTGATTCAGCAGGCCGATCAAACCGTATTTAACCTATAGCTCCCTGATGAATCATGCAGGGGGCTTGTTCTTGCAGAACGCATACTATGAACCCAGACTGGCAATCCTTCCTCGCACAACACGGTGCGATTATTGAAACTGGTATCGTGCAATGTTTTACCGATACCGCATCCGAACTACGCGCTGCACAAAACGACACCATACTGTGCGATTTGAGCCAATTTGGCTTGTTGCGCGCCTCCGGCGAAGAGGCGCAGTCATTTTTGCAGAATTTATTGAGCAATGACATTCGGGAAGTCAGTGCCACCCGCGCACAACATTCCAGTTTCAACAGCCCCAAAGGGCGGATGCTGGCAACGTTGCTGATTTGGCGTGACGGCGATGATTATCTGCTGCAACTGCCATCCACGCTAACGGAGGCGATGCGTAAAAAATTGAGCATGTATGTGTTACGCACCAAGGTAAAAATATCTGATGCGAGTAACGAAATTATTTCACTGGGCGTATCTGGTGCAAACGCACAAAAAATCCTGGGCAGCCAATTTGGCGAGCTGCCGCAACTCCCGCTCGATTTGGTCAGCCACGCACAAGCCAGTGTGATAAAAATCAGTGACACACGCTTCCAGATCAACATCACCGCACAACACGCCCCCGGACTCTGGCAAGCGTTCAGCCAGCAAATACGGCCTGTTGGTAGCGTGTGCTGGGATTGGCTTAATATCCGTTCAGGCATCCCGGTGATATTGCCGCAGACGCAGGAGCAGTTCGTACCGCAGATGGCGAACCTTGACCTGATTGGCGGGCTGAACTTCAAAAAAGGCTGCTACCCCGGCCAGGAAATCGTGGCACGTATGCAATATCTCGGCAAGCTGAAGCGACGTATGTATTTGGCTCATCTAGACAGTGGCGAAGCGCCGCAACCGGGCGACGAATTATTCAGCGCTGACATGGAAGGCCAGCCCAGTGGCATGATCGTTAATGTCGCCCCCATGCATTCCGGCGGCTATGATGTTTTGGCGGTGATGCAAACTCCCAGCCGGGAAACGCAAACGGTACACTGGCAATCGCCGTTGGGTAGTGAATTGCAGTTTTTATCATTGCCATATCCGTTGCCACAAGGTTGATTGCCTGAAACCTGTCAGGCGATGAGTAGCGCCATATCCAAACAGCGTATCCAGGACGAATGCGCCTTCGTGCTGCACAGTTATCCTTTTCGTGAAACCAGCCTGATCCTCGACGTGTTCAGCCGCCAGCACGGGCGGCTGCCAATCATGGCGCGCGGTGCGCGGCGTCCCCGTTCTGCGTTGCGCGGAGTGCTGATGAACTTCCAACCGCTGCAATTGAGCTGGTTCGGCAAGGGTGAGGTGCGCACGCTGCACAGTGCGGAATGGCAGGGCGGGCAGCCTTACCTGCAAGGCACGGCGCTGATGTGCGGTTTTTATCTCAACGAATTGCTGCTTAATTTGTTGGTGCGCGATGACCCGCATGAGCAACTGTTTGATTATTACTCGGCCACGCTATACCGCTTGGCACATGAAACGGATCACGCCGCCACGCTGCGCTGTTTCGAAAAACACTTGTTGCAGGAGCTGGGCTACGCGCTGGCGCTGGAGCGCGAGGCTGGCAACGGCGGGGCAATACAGGCTGAAGCCTGTTATCGCTATGCAGTGGAACGGGGTGCGCTGCCGGATGATGGCGATGTGCGGGTGGGTTTGCCGGTACTGGGCAAAACCTTGCTCGATATGGCGGCGGATGATTATGCCGACCCGCTCACCGCACAGCAGAGCAAGCAACTGATGCGTGTGCTGCTGAATCACCATCTTGGTGGCAAGATTCTGCATACCCGCGAATTGGTTAAGGATTTGCAAAAACTTTGAATACAGGGAACCTCTATAAATTCATTTTGCGGGATGAAGCGCAAGGAGCCGCGCAGCGAATGACGAGACATATCAAATTGATAGGCGAGGAATGAGCGAGCACGCGACGCGGCGGTTCGCCCGCAAAATGAATTTATAGAGGTTCCCTACAGGGAACCCTTGAGGCGCGAGATAAACCGTAAAGCGTTCGCCAGCGCTCGCGCAGGCTCGCAGAGCAGCTTGTGGATTATCCGATTGAACCCTTGTGCAACCTCCCGACATGCGCCGAATTCTTGAAGATAACCTTATGCAGAAAGAGGCGAAGCTTTCCTAAATTTACGCACTACAATATAATCCGCGCCGTAAATTTTTGATTGAACGCTTCATGTATCGTGTTGTCTGCCTCTGGCGGGTTCAGCGTAGCGCACAAATTTGGATGCGGTCGGTTTCGTGCGGTACAGAGATATCCGTTCATCACCCATGACATCTGCCCGCGTGTTGTAAGAGCAGCATTGTTTTTTGTTGGTAGCATCACTTTCGTATACGGTAGCCCCACTACGCCATGCAAACTTGGGGTTGCTTAATTGAGGTCGTATTTTATGTCCACTGTCATCTCGCGCCGCCGTTTTATCGCTTTTCTTGCCATTGCCGACGACCTTTCCGCAGCCATGCTGATGGTGCCAGTTGAGTGCCGCCAGGATATTCTCCGGTCTGCCGGTGGGCAGAAAGCGATCTACGTCACGCCCGATGGCGTAACCTCTACCGTGGAGGCATGATCATGGGCGGAACTGCGGACGGCATGACAGATTTTAGCGCGCCCACGCTGGTTGAGGGTATCGCACAAGTGGTGGAGCTGGAAGGCAACATGGCATGGCTGGTGCCCGAGTCTGGCTCCAGCTGTGGTGGTTGCAGCTCTGCGGTGGCCTGCGGCTCCAAGGGTATCGGCACTGTGTCCAGCCGCCTGGAGGCGCGCCGTTTTCAGCTCGTCAACGATGCCGGGCTCAAAATCGGCGAGCGGGTGGTGGTGGGGGTCAGCGAGAATGCGGTGCTCAGGGCTTCGGTTACTGCCTACGTCATCCCGCTCGCCGCTTTGCTGATCGCTGGCGCGCTGGCGCAGTGGTTTGCCGGCAGCGATATGGTTACGATACCGGTGATGCTGGTTGGCCTCGTGTTCGGATTGTGGCTGGCGCGCGTGAGGGCAGGGCATTTAATGGCCAAGGGCGAACTTGCCCCCCGTTTTCTTCGTCGTGCCAGTATGGGTGAAACGTGCAATTCTTGAACAGGCAGGGAATAGAAAAATGCAAGGGATAGCAAAATGAAAGAATATGCACTTTTGATTGTAAGCGCGGCGCTGGTCAACAACGTCAT
>CAZMWC010000209.1:0-4415 GCA_964569805.1 uncultured Gallionella sp. | reverse complement strand
TGCATTTTTTCCGCGCCTCCACACGAGAAAATCTTGTCATGTTTTGACATCATTTAAGGAAGGTCTGATTAAGTCCGTCACACCGGCGAAGGCCGGTGTCCAGTCCATTGAAAACACTGGATTCCGGCCTTCGCCGGAATGACGAATGAGGACTTAATCAGAGCTTCCTTAACTGGTAAAAGACTAAATATCTAGATATTTCGAATGGCAGGTTTTGGCTGCGGAGCAGAACTTTATGGGATACCGCTTACGAGTGCCCCCGATTTTTTGAAATCCCCGACGTTTATCTTGCCTAGGCATTCATCTGGAAGTGCCCGCATTTATTTCGCGCGACGAAAATAAAAAAGGCTCATTCCCCTTGAGAAATAAGCCTTTTAGCGATGTGGCGTCCCCAACGAGATTCGAACTCGTGTTACCGCCGTGAAAGGGCGATGTCCTAGGCCTCTAGACGATAGGGACGTTAAACTTTTAGCTCTTTTGGTGGAGGTAAGCGGGATCGAACCGCTGACCTCTTGCATGCCATGCAAGCGCTCTCCCAGCTGAGCTATACCCCCGTACCTCGAAAGAGGGCGCATTATAGTGAGGCAATGTATGCTTGTAAAGCAGCAGTGTTTCAAACTTCTTCGGCAACCATTAAGCTGGTGAGGGCGATTCATTACCTCGGGCGTTGTCACGTTTCGAACCATGAGATACGCGCATATCACGGTGCCGGATTCGGATACACCCTGTGCACCGCCTCAATCTTTTCCAGCACTTCCGCCGCCAGTGTGATTTCCGCGCTGTCCAGATTCTCCTGCAACTGCCGCACACTGGTCGCGCCGAGCAGGATGCTGCTGGTGAACCAGCGCGTGCGGGCGAAGGCCAGCGCCATCTGCGCCGGGCTCAAACCAGATTCGCGGGCGATGCGCACATATTCTTTTGTGGCGGTCGGCACATTGGGTTTGTTGTAGCGTTGGCCGAATCCCTGAAACAGGGTGACGCGGCCTTTCGCTTGCGGATCGGTGAGGTATTTGCCGCTGAGATGGCCGAACGCCAGCGGGCTATACCCGAGCAGGCCGACGTTCGCGTGTTGGCAGACTTCCGCTAGCCCGGCTTCGAAGGTGCGGTTCATCAGGTGGTAGGCGTTCTGGATTGAAATAATTCTCGGCAAGCCAAGCGTTTCTGCGCAGCGCAGAAATTCGGATACGCCCCACGGTGTTTCGTTGGACAGGCCGATGTGGCGCACCTTGCCCTCGCGCACCAGTTCACCCAGCGCTTGCAGTTGTTCGGCGATGGGCGTGCTGTCGCGTTCCTGCGCTACGTCGTAGCTGGTCGCACCGAACATCGGCACATAGCGATCCGGCCAGTGGATCTGGTAGAGGTCAACATAGTCGGTCTGCAAGCGGCGCAGGCTGCCATCGATGGCAGCATGAATGTGCTCGCGGGTGATGCGCGGGCCACCGCGTATCCAGGTGAAACCACGTGCCGGGCCGGCGATTTTGCTGGCGACGATGAGCTTGTCGCGTTGCTGATGTTTCAGCCACGAGCCGATATAACTTTCGGTACGGTACACCGTCTCGGCGCGCGGTGCGACCGGGTACATCTCGGCGGTGTCGATAAAATTTACGCCGTGCGATACCGCCAGATCAAGTTGCGCGTGCGCTTCCGCCTCGCTGTTTTGCTCGCCGAAAGTCATCGTGCCGAGAGCCAATGCCGACACTTGCAGATCGCTTGCGCCTAATTGCCTGTATTCCATAATTTGCCCCAGTCAAATTTTTGCGGTTATCCTAAAAACCGCAGTTGAGTGGTATGTAGGTGCGAATTCATTCGCATGGAACGAAGTGGAATGCGGGAAGCAATGCGGCGGCTATTGGCCTCATCCCCGCATTACGCTGCGCTTCATGCGGGCTACGAGTTTACGATGTTTATGCCCATTGATTTAGCAACCACCTTGCTCGCTCGATCACTTCCGTTGCGGTCATGCCGACGGTGAGCTTCTGTTGTGCCAGCGCATCGCCCGCCGCGCCGTGCAGATGCACCGCCAGCAGCAGCGCATCATCCGCCGACATTCCCTGCGCGATAAAGGCGGCGATCATGCCGGTGAGCGCATCGCCCATGCCCGCACTGCTCATGCCTGGATTGCCGGTGTTATTGATGAACAGCTTGCCGTCGCGCGTGGCGCACAGGCTGGAAGCACCTTTCAGTACCACGCTGCAAGCAAATTTTTGCGCCAGTTGTTGCACCGCAGCGATGCGATCCGCCTGTATAACGCCGATCCCGCAGTCAAGCAAACGCGCGGCTTCGCCCGGATGTGGTGTGAGCACGGTTGCATCTTTACGCGAAAGCAGCAGGGCGCACAGGTCAGGGCGTAGGGCGAGGATGTTCAGTGCGTCGGCATCCAGCACCAACGCGGTGTTGCTGTGCAATGCGTCATGCAGCAGCTTCTGCGCGATCATGTCGTGTCCCAGTCCGCAGCCAACCGCCAGCACGTTCACGCCGGTCAGTCGCAGTGCGTCGGATGCACGGTGCAGCATCAGTTCCGGTTGTAACAGGTCCACGCACGGCGCGTTTTCTGCCAGCAGGCCAACATGCACACATCCTGCGCCCAGCTTGAGCGCGGCACGTGCCGCCAGCAACGGTGCACCGACCATGCCGGACGAGCCGCCGATCACCGCGACCGTGCCGAACATCCCCTTGTGGCTGTCACGCGGGCGTTCTGGGAATTTTGCCATGGCCCGTTTTTGAGTGAGAGTGTGGATGCGTTGGCTCATTTTTGGTTAAGTTCTGGGTGTGGGCCGCATAGTATAATCGCGCCCCCGAATTTCATCCTACGGTCATTGCCATGTTTCAAGTCTCTGTCGGCACCTCCGCTTTATCCGTCTTCCGCCTCGAAAAATTGCGCACCGCGCTGAACGATGCTGCGCCCGGTATCGCCATACCGGGCACGCGCCACTGTTATTTCAGCGCATTGAACGGCAAATCGTTGAGCAAGGCACAAGCCGGGTTGCTGGATAAAGTGCTGGGTCTGGATAAGGCGGCGGGCGAGCCTGTAGACGCGAAGAACTGCCAGCGCCTGCTGGTGGTGCCGCGCCTTGGCACGATCTCGCCGTGGTCCACCAAGGCCACCGACATCGCGCAGCATTGCGGCTTGTCCGGTGTGCAGCGCATTGAGCGCGGCGTGCTGTATTACCTCTCGACCAAAAACGGCAAGCCGTTGAGCAAGGCCGAGCTGGCGGCTGTTGCGCCGCTACTGCATGACCGCATGACCGAAACCGTGCTGGGCGGCATTGACGGCGCGGCGGAAAAAATATTCAAACACTGCAAGCCGCAACCGCTGGCCAGCGTGGATGTATTGAAGGGCGGGGGCAAGGCGCTGGAGAAAGCCAACCGCGAGATGGGGCTGGCGCTGTCTGCCGATGAAATAGATTATTTGGTCGAGAATTTCCAAAAGTTGAAACGCAACCCGACCGATGTCGAACTGATGATGTTCGCGCAGGCCAACTCCGAGCATTGCCGCCACAAGATATTCAACGCCGACTGGGTGATCGACGGCCAGCCGCAGGACATGTCGCTGTTCGGCATGATACGCAACACCCACAAGGTCAGCCCGCAGGGCACGGTGGTGGCGTATTCCGACAATTCCTCGGTGATCGAGGGCGCGCGCATCGAGCGCTTCTACCCGCGCGCTGGCGGAGCTTACGCGTTCAGTGAGGAGCTGACCCACACGCTGATGAAGGTCGAGACGCACAACCATCCCACCGCCATCGCGCCGTTCGCGGGTGCCGCGACCGGCAGCGGCGGCGAGATCCGCGACGAGGGCGCGACCGGCACCGGCTCCAAACCCAAGGCAGGGCTGACGGGGTTCTCCGTGTCCAACCTGAACATCCCCGGCTTCGTGCAGCCGTGGGAGCAATATACCCCAACCCCTCTCCCCCAGCCCCTCTCCCGCAAGGGGAGAGGGGAGTCGGCCCCCTCTCCCCTTGCGGGAGAGGGTTGGGGAGAGGGGGCAGAACCCTCTCCCACCGGGGGAGGGCAGGGAGGGGGTGCGTGCTACGGCAAACCAAGCCGCATCGTCACCCCGTTGCAAATCATGCTCGACGGCCCCATCGGCGGCGCGGCGTTCAACAACGAATTCGGTCGCCCGAACCTGGCCGGATATTTCCGCACCTTTGAAGAGAACGTCAGCGGCGAGATGCGCGGCTACCACAAGCCCATCATGCTGGCGGGCGGTGTCGGCAACATCGCGGCGATCCACACCCATAAACACGAGCTGCCGGTCGGCGCGCTGGTTGTGCATCTGGGTGGCCCCGGCATGTTGATCGGTCTGGGCGGCGGTGCCGCCTCCAGCATGGACACCGGTGCGAACGCCGAGAATCTGGATTTCGATTCGGTGCAGCGCGGCAACCCCGAGATGCAGCGCCGCGCGCAGGAAGTGA
>CAZMWC010000208.1:0-4439 GCA_964569805.1 uncultured Gallionella sp. | reverse complement strand
GGTGGGTCAACGCTTCCGGGCTGACATTCAGGAATAATTTACCAGGCAGATCTTGCATGAAAAAGGACTCCAGCACAATCTGGCGGCACAGCATTTCGATTTCCAATGAAAGCCCCTGCTGTTTGGCGGCCGCGAACAAGTTGATCGGCGAATGCAGCGGGCTGTCGGCCGGGCCGCGTATCAGTCCCTCGAAGCCGAGAAACGTGCCGTCGGAAATATTCATGATGGGCTGAAACAGTGCGGAAAGGCTGCGTTGATTCAATATATCCTGAAGCGTTTTCATGATGGGTGTCCTATGGGTTGGGGTACGTGGCAGGATAGTTGCCGAGTATTTCAGCCAAATGAAAGCTTTGTTACAGGTTGGTTGCGAAGGGGGGGTGGGGCGGCAATTTGCCGGGCCGAATTTACAACGGATTCCGGAGCCGATCTGGCTTCCCGGCAGCAACATCCGGGGTAGATCCTGCTGAAACAGGCTGTTGGCTCGGGTATAACGCGCGCCTTTGATTTTTCCGACGGGAGTTCAGGCTATGCCTATCTATAACTTATGCTCGCTCCAGTTGCGGCACGCAGCAGGATGCGATGCGCCGCTGGCGGTCTGCTTGCACGTAAACAACCGGAAATAGCCGGCAATGACAGTTATTGCAAGGCTGAAAAGCTATTTGATGGAAGCTTGGAAATTTAGGTGAGGACAGGGGTATTACAGAAAAAGTTTATTTCTTTGCGCCCATTGCCAGCGCGCGCAGCCTGCTTTGCTCCAATTCGGCGGCATCCGGCTCAATCAACCAGCCATGCAGATTGCACATCACCAGATCGGTGAGCGCGTGTAGCCAGTCGTTGCGGTCATTCAGGCAGGGAATGTAGTGGTATTCGCCGCCGCCCGCGCGCTGAAAGTCTTCCCTGCCTTCCTGCGCGATCTCTTCCAGGGTTTCCAGACAATCGGCGACGAAGCCGGGGCAAACCACGTCCAAGCGTTTGGTTTTTTGTGCGCCCAATTCCTTGAGCGTGGCGGAGGTGTAAGGCTTGAGCCATTCCGCTTTGCCGAAACGCGACTGGAAACTGACGGTATATTGCTCCGGCTTCAAGCCGAGTCGCTGCGCCAGCAAGCGCCCGGTTTTGTGGCATTCGCAGTGGTAGGGGTCGCCCTTGTCCAGCGTGTAACGCGGCAGGCCGTGAAAGCTCATCAGCAGTTTTTCCGGCCTGCCGTTCTTCATCCAGTAGTCGTTTATGCTGCCTGCCAGAGCATTGATGTATCCGGCGTTGTCATGGAAGCTTTTGACGGTACGCAGCGCGGGGATGTTGCGCATCTGTTGCAATTCGCTGAAAACGAGGTCACAGACGGTGGCGGTGGTGCTGGCGGCATATTGCGGATACATCGGCACGATCAGGATGCGCTGGCAGTTCTGCTCCTTGAGCTTGCGCAACGCGCTCGGAATGGACGGATTGCCATAGCGCATCGCATAGTCCACCACGAATGGCGTTCTGGTGCGTTCGCCCAGATAGCCCTGCAACAGCACGGTTTGTTTCTCGGTGTAAACGCGCAACGGCGAGCCTTCCGGCAGCCACACCGAGGCATATTTTGCGGCGGATTTTTTCGGGCGCGTGTTGAGGATAATGCCGTTGAGTATCAGCCACCAGAGCGCCTTGGGCATTTCCACCACGCGCGGGTCGCTTAAAAATTCTTTCAGGTAAGCGCGCACGGCCAACGGTGTTGGCGCATCCGGCGTGCCGAGGTTGACCAGCAGAATACCGGTCCGTTCCGGCGTTCCGTGTGCGATAGCGGCTTCGGGTCGGTAGGCCATGGCGGTTCAGTTCTGTGACAACGCGTTGCCAAGCAGGCGTGCTGTAATGTCCACGATGGGGATCACCCTTTCATAATTCATGCGCTTTGGGCCGACCACGGCGAGGGTGCCGATCACTTTTCCATCGGCGGAGTAGGGGGCGGTGATGACGCTGCATTCTTCCAGCGAGGCGAGGCCGGATTCGCTGCCGACAAAGATATGAATGCCTTGCCCACGGCGGCTGGCATCAAGCAATTGCAGCAGTTCGGTTTTCTGCTCGAACAGATTGAACAGGCTGCGCAAGCGGTTCATGTCGGCGGAAAAATCCTGCACATGCAGCAGATTGTGTTTGCCGCTGATGACGTAATCCTCGGACTGTTTAGCTTCCGCCGCATCACCCACTGCCAGTGCCGCCGCCATCAGCGCGCTCATGTCCTGATGCAGTTGCCGCAACTCGCCGCGCAGCCGATCACGTATTTGCGAGAAGCTGCATCCGATGTAATGCTGGTTGAGGAAGTTGCCCGCTTCGGCAAGCTGTGATTGGGTGTAATCTTTTTCCATCAGCAGCACACGGTTCTCGACTTCGCCATCCGGCATCACGATGATGAGCAGCACACGTTTTTCGCCCAGCCGCAAAAACTCGATCTGGCGCACGGTAATCGCGCTGCGTTTTGCCGTGGCGACCACGCCGGCAAACTGCGTAAGTTCTGAAAGCATATTCGATGCTTGCGCGATCAACCGCGACGGGTTGTCCGGCTGCAGCTGGTATTCCATCTTTTGAATACGCGCGTCGTCCAGCGGCTTGGTGACCAACATGGTATCGATGAACAGCCGGTATGCCAAACCAGTCGGGACGCGCCCCGCCGAGGTGTGCGGGCTGCTCACCAAGCCGATTTCTTCCAGATCGACCATCACGTTGCGGATGGTGGCGGAACTGACATCCAGACCGGAATAATGTTGCAGCGCACGGGAACCGACGGGCTGTCCATCGCTGATATAACGTTCCACCAGAGTTTTGAGCAGGATTTGCGCGCGTTCGTTGAGCATGTGGAGATTCTATCACTTCTGCCATTGGGCTTAAGAGGCGCTGCGCGCTCATCGCCGCAGGCCGCGTAAGCATAGTCGGCTGTCATTTATCAACAACGACCTGCCGCTGCCGACCCGAAGCGGAACCTTGGCTTGGGAGGTATCGACCCCTTATTATCACCAAGTTCAAAGCCGCCCATCAGAAAACAAAAATGTGTTAGCCTTTTGCTACATATTTTTCCTAGGCTTACAATTTATATTTAATGCGTACATTCAATAGATTAAATAATTTTGCGAGGCATAATAACGGCTATTTACACTCATTAAAGTTGACAATGTGAATTATTTTATTGACATTATAGGTTGTGATAGTTGACAATGTGGCGCATTACTATTGACCAATAAATTGAGGGGGTTCGAGTGACAAAAGTGCGCGCAAGAGGAGAGGATATTCGGCGCTTTATACTTGAGCATGTCGAAAAACACCCAAGTGATATTGGCAGAATAACTTCTGAGCATTTCGAAATTACTCGACAGGCAATCAATAAACACTTGCAAAAACTATGTGCTGAACAAGCGCTGAAAGAAGCAGGGAAGACGAGAAGCAGAACTTATAAGTTGGCTCCCCTCGTTGAGTACCGAGAAAGCTTCAAAATAACCGAAGATTTGGCAGAGGATTTGGTGTGGGCAGAAAATATTCGCCCCTTCATTGTTCCTTTGCCCGACAACGTCCAAGATATTTGGCATTATGGTTTCACAGAGATGTTTAACAATGCTATAGATCATTCCTGTGGCACAGAAATCCGAGTAAGAATCAGAAAAAATGCAATCAACACCGAAATGTTGTTGATGGACAACGGGATTGGCATATTTAAGAAAATTCAAATCGCGATGAATCTATTAGATGAGCGGCATTCGATACTAGAACTATCCAAAGGAAAGCTTACAACTGACCCGAGCAATCATTCTGGAGAGGGGATTTTTTTCACCTCACGAATGTTTGACTCGTTCGACATTCTTTCAGGAAATGTTTTTTTTACCCACCAGTTTGGCGAAGAAGATTGGATTATTGAAAATAATGATTTTTCATCTGGCACTAGCGTTTGGATGAAAATCCACAATCACACAGCAAGGACGACAAAGAAGATTTTCAATCAATTTACTTCCGGGGATGATTTCGGCTTCAATAAAACTGTTGTCCCAGTAAAATTGGCTCAATATGGAGAAGATAAATTAATATCTCGATCACAAGCCAAAAGAGTTCTTGCTCGTGTAGAACTTTTCAAAACTGTCATATTCGATTTCAACGGCGTTGAATTTATAGGACAGGCATTTGCTGATGAAATATTCAGGGTGTTTTCGCTAAGGCACCCGGAAATTTCATTGATGGCAATCAAAGCGAACGATGACGTTAAAAAAATGATTAGTCGAGCCAAGAGCGCAAATATAGCCGCAACGTAGGACGCATCCGGAATTCTGTGTATGAGGTCGGTTTACTCATGGCATCAGTTGAGGCATTCGTTGCCCAACCAATTTACGCCGCTTTGAGCATTTGCCCCACATACCTTGCCACGCCTTGCTCCACGTTCAGGAATGGCTCGGCGTAACCGGTGTTGCGTAACGCGGCGATGTCGG
>CAZMWC010000207.1:1838-4445 GCA_964569805.1 uncultured Gallionella sp. | reverse complement strand
TTGTTTCTACTGCTGCAAATGCTGCCGTTCCTGCTGCTGTTACCACGGCAATCGGTGACATGTCGGCTGACGCTGCAACCGTTGCAACCGCTGTTCTGGTGGCTATCATCGGCATTGTTGCGATCAAGTTTATTCGCAAGGGGCTGTAATGCAATTCGGGCGGCAAAACATCGCCGCCCATTTTTGAGGGCTTTTTTATGGCTTCGATGTTAAATACTGATTTGCTTAAACTTTATCCACAGTGGGGTGAACGCATAGCGTTTAATGAAGGGTACCAAGCGCAAAAATTGAGTATTGCGCGCTCTGCTGGTTCAGATGCTTTTAAATTGGGCCTTGATCGCAATTCTGCACGATCTGCATTTTTTGAAAGTCGTGAATTTATACAAAATGAAAATGTGCAAATTGAATCTGTCGAAGTTGATTCGGTTGGTGATGTGACGGATGGTGAAGAAACGCTGGGTATGGAATCGTGCGTATCCGGCGAATCTATTGATTCGAACAATGAATTTGCTTACATGCAGCCAATATGGGAAGCACAAGATAGTCATTATGAAGAATCTTTTGATTCCAATGTTTATGCTGATGCTTATGATGCCAATTGGGATGAGGCTATTTCTATGGATGTTTTACATGATGAATATTCGGATTTTGATGCTTCAACTTTTCGCCTTCATCTTTAATGGCACTTACCGGCACGCTGTTTAGGGAAGTCTGTTATTCCTCTGCCGCTGGCGCAGAGGGTGCTTATTTCACCGCGCAACCAATTGGTAACACCGCTGGCTCAACCAGCTACATGAACATTTTTCAGGAGGTTGGCGGTGTGTGGAAATTAACTGGCTACAGTATCAACTCTTCCGGCGTTTGGACACAGCGATTCAGCACTAATGCTAGCGTTCCTCAATTACCAGCATGTGACCCGGCGCAATCGTTTCTCGATGGCATGGAGATTGGCTGGGGAGTCGTCGCTGCAATGGCCGCGGCTGTTGCAATCATTTTTATTCGCAAATCTTTTTTTAGGTAATTCGTCATGGTCGAATGGCTTTACAACTTGTATGGCTTCCTCCTCGTAGTGCTTCCGTGCGCGATAATTTTCTACAGCCTGAAATGAAAAAATATTTTCTAATTTTCGTTCTGTTATTTTCTGATTTAACTTTTGCTGATACTGTGCCAAAGGTTGATGGTTGTTCGAGTTATACCTATACTGGTTCTGCGGCCGAGTGGTGCGCGTTTGTTACTCCAGCTTGTCCCATTCCAACTTTGGTCGGTTCAATTTATTATTGTCAGCCCGAATCTTTAAATGGATGGTGCCAAACGTGTACGAAAGAGCTTGTTTGTCCGGGGCACTCGTCTTCTGATGGTGCGGGAGCTTGTTTTTGTCATTCCGGTTATGTTGCGTCTGGCGGTGCTTGTGTTCCTGCTCCTCCGCCGTTATCACCTGCTGAACAAGCCAAAGAAGATGCACGAGCCGCCGCTGCCGCGCTCGGCCTCGATGCCGCCGCCATCGATGCGGCCGGTCTTGCCGCTGAAAAAGCCGTCAATGACGGATATCTAATTGAACATGCCGCAACTGCTGGCGCAACTGCTGCTGCCGCATCTGCTGCTGGCGGGAATGCTGTTGAATCTGCTACGGCCGGACACACTGCCGCCGATCTGCGCTCAAAGGGTATTAGTACGGCCATGGCCGTGGATGTTGCCATGGCATTTGCCGAGTCCACAATAGCTAATCGTGCTGTACACGAAACGTTGCAAGGCGTTCCAACGTGGTCAGACATTGCCGCCGCAACTGCTGCTACTTTAGCCGCTGCTGCTGTGGGTGTCGTGGCTCTCGGTGGCGCACCTATAACAGCCGCTTTATTGGGTTCGGCCGCATTACATGCTGGCATTATGGCCGTAGTAGCTAATTCATCATATGATGCAACCGCTCAACAATACGCCGCCATGTCTGGCGTTCAAGCTGCTCTTGCCGGTGATACTCCGCTGCAGGTTACTATCACTCCTCAATCATTGGCCGCTGGCGTTCCTGCTGGCTCGTCTGGTGTTGTTTATGATGCCGCTACAGATGCTGTTCAAAACGCACTATTAACGCAGCCTCAATCTTCTTGGGAAGTTCCCCCGACGTGGCCGGTTAATTCTGCCACTGCTGCCGCTACTGCTGCCGCTACTTCAATTTCTAGTGGACAATCCGCTGCTGCTGCCGCCGCTGCTGCCGCTGCCGCTGCTGCTGCCGCCGCTAAAACTCAAACATCGCCGTTTCCGTATAGTTGGCTGAACGGTGGCGATTATGCCGACTGTTTAAGTTGCAAGGATCCTATTAAGGCTGCTGGAGAGGCGGCTGGCGATTATGTTCAGGCTGGTGGCGGTCCAGGCGGTGCGGCTGAAATCGGTGAAAAAACCGGCGATTATTTGAGGGGTGGTGCAACAGAAGGTACGTTGCGCCGCGTTGCCGATTCGCTTGACTCAATCAAAAATCCTAATCTCGGTGATGTGCCGGATATACCATTGACGAACGTAAATAAAACCGTAGCTATTACTCCTATTGGAATTGGTTCGGCCGGTTCGTGTCCTGCTCCTGTTGACCTTGCATTGAGTGGCGGTCATGGTTGGTTT
>CAZMWC010000207.1:0-1738 GCA_964569805.1 uncultured Gallionella sp. | reverse complement strand
GTTATTTTTGCCAATATTCCCGGTCTTAAAATTCCTCACTATAAGCTCGGTAATGTTGCCGACTGGCAAAATGGCACTTGGCTGCACATCGATCAATTTGTCCGCAATTCACCCTCTCTCGTGTTGGCTGGTGATGATGATGCCAGTGTGCATTGGCGCTCTAATCCCGATGTTGTCAGAATTGGCGATGACGAGAAAACCGTAATCAAGGTACACGATTCTAACAATAGGGTTGTTGGTGTAACCGATTACGAAAATCATCACGGCGCGTTATTGGTGATCGATGAATGCCAGTCGTTTTTTCGTCCGCGTCCTGCCGGATCACCAGTTCCCGACCACGTGGCCGCGCTTGAGGTTCATCGCCATCAGGGGTTAGACATTTGGCTGATAACACAGCGTCCCGGTTTAATTGATAGCAACGTTCGCGGTCTGTGCGGTCGGCATATTGCGTTACGTTCTACGGCTCTTGGTCGGTATAAATATGAGTGGCCGGAATGCGGCGATATCGATTCCAAAATGAGTCGCGATGTAGCGGCTCGAACGCGTTTCAAATTGCCCAAGTCTGTTTTTGGTTTATACAAGTCGGCCGAGGTTCACACGGCACACGGTCACTCGTTATCGATTGTGGCTAAATCGTTGTTTGTGATAATTCCTCTAATCGTCTTTTTTCTTTATAAATCCTATGCGCTGATCAGCGATAAATTTTCACCTAAAATTATACCGGCTGCTGTTGAAGTGCAACCAAGCGCGCCTGCTGGTAAATCACCTGGTGGTAAAGCTCTGGTGGTCGAGTCGGAAATGGTCACGGATTGGCAAATTGTCGGCCATTATTTCCGCGAACAAAATCTGATCGTGGTTTTGCGTAATTCGTCTGGTCTGTTCCGTGATCTGGTCAACCCTGATCATTTTAAATTTTCGTTTAATGGTTCGTCCGCTGATCTGCCTGAGGGTGGTCGTGTGTCCACCTGGACGAATTTAAATATTCAACATTTAGCTGCAAAATGAGGCGTTATGCTTTTTTCCTTTTTTTGTTTTTTTCAGTTTCCGCCGTTGCTGCTGCGCCTGCTGGAAAAATATCTCCCGACAGCCTTTCTGTCACTGTTAATTTTAGCAATATTCAACTGGTGGATTTGGCTCGTGTTGTTTACGGTGATTTACTTAAAGAGTCTTTTTCATTAGGTTCCGATTTTATTTCAGGCGATGACAAAGTAACCGTCAACTGGCGCAATCTTTCGCACGCAAAAATTAAAACGCTGACAGATGATTTGATAAGTTCTCGTGGTTATATGCGCGTGGTCTCTGGTGGTGTTGTGTTCGTTAAAAAAATATCTCGTGACGATGACGACATTCTGATTTACCGGCCGCGCAATCGCTCGGCAAAATATCTTGCGGATATCCTTTCCAAAGTGGCAAAAATTGACCCAATTGCTAACGCATCAGGCAACCAAAATCTAAATAAATTTGCAGGTCCTTTTTCGGCAGGTTCTTTTTCGCTGGTGGATGCGGGCGATTTGGATTCGCCTGCTCAACCTGCCAAGCGCGTTGCCAATGCGCCTGCGTCAAAGTTGCCCGACTTAACCGCTTTTGACCAGATGGCCTATGCCTGCCTCCCGGCGCGCTGCGTTGTTTTACGCAAGCTGCTTTCCGACCTCGATACAAAAGAGGCTCAAATTGTGATTAAAGCGGCTCTTTACGAGGTCGGCACAACAAAAGGGGAGGGGAGCGCCATGCAGATAGT
>CAZMWC010000206.1:0-4476 GCA_964569805.1 uncultured Gallionella sp. | reverse complement strand
TGAACAGCTTGAAATGATGGATCAGCTCTTCCATGTTCTGCTTCATCGCCTCGCGTTTGGGCGGCGCAAACTTGAAGTTATCCGACATCACCGGTCCGGGGTTGCTGCGCAGCCAGGCGATACATTGCTTGATGATGCGATTGGACTGACGCATCTCCTCGACGCGCACCAGATAACGGTCGTAGGAGTCTCCGGTGGCACCGACTGGAATATCGAAATCGAGGCGGTCATAGACCTCATAGGGCTGCTTCTTGCGGATGTCCCATTCCACGCCCGATCCGCGCAGCATCGGGCCGGTCAGACCGAGTGCCAGCGCGCGTTCCGCTGTCACAACACCGATACCGACGGTACGTTGTTTCCAGATGCGGTTGTCGGTCAGCAGGGTTTCATATTCATCCACGCACTTGGGGAAACGGTTGGTGAAATCCTCCAGAAAATCGAGCAACGACCCCTGACGGTTCTCATTGAGTTTTTTGGTCGCCGCAGCATTGTGGATCTTCGAAGCTTGATATTGCGGCATCACTTCCGGCAGATCGCGGTACACGCCGCCGGGACGGTAATAAGCCGCGTGCATACGCGCGCCCGACACCGCCTCGTACGCATCCATCAAGTCCTCGCGTTCGCGGAAACAGTACAGGAACATGGTCATTGCACCGATGTCCAGCCCGTGCGCGCCCAGAAACAACAGGTGATTGAGGATGCGGGTGATCTCATCGAACATCACGCGAATGTACTGTGCGCGCAGCGGCACTTCGATACCGGCCAATTTCTCAACCGCCATCACATAGGCATGTTCGTTGACCATCATCGAAGCGTAATCGAGCCGGTCCATATAGGGGAGGTTCTGCAGGAACGTCTTGTGCTCGGCAAGCTTCTCGGTAGCGCGGTGCAACAGGCCAATATGCGGATCGGCGCGTTCGATCACTTCGCCGTCCAGCTCCAGCACCAAACGTAACACGCCATGCGCCGCAGGATGCTGCGGGCCAAAGTTCATGGTGTAATTTTTAATTTCAGCCATTACTGAATCCTCAGTTGCAACCGTAGTTTTCTTCGCGCACGATGCGCGGTGTCACTTCGCGTGGCTCGATTGATACCGGCTGATACACCACACGCCGCTGCTCGGGGTCATAGCGCATTTCCACATGGCCGGACAAGGGGAAATCCTTGCGGAACGGATTGCCGACAAAACCGTAGTCGGTCAGGATGCGGCGCAGGTCGGGATGTCCGGTGAACACGATGCCGTACAGATCAAAAGCCTCGCGCTCGAACCAGTTCGCGCCGGGCCAGATACCCACAACGGATTCCAGCACCGGAAAATCATCTTCTTCGGCAAAAATACGCACCCGCAAGCGCACGTTGTTCTTCACCGAGAGCAAATGATAAACCACCGCAAAACGCTTGCCTTGCCATGCACCATCGCCATAGGTGGAGTAGTCCACGCCGCACAAATCGGTCAACTGTTCAAAATGCAGTTCTGGCAGATCGCGCAGGCGCGTCAGCACATCCAGCAAGGCAGCGGCCTTGACCACAACGGTCAGTTCGCCCAACTTCTCGTCAACACTGACCAGACTCTCACCGAAAAAACCGGTCAGATTGGTGCTCAACGTACTCAAATCAGCAGCCATAGTTCACCCTAACGGTCATGCGCTTATCCATAAATTTCGTCATGCCCGTTTCCCCCTCTCCTAGCTCTGATGAACCAACTAGCCATTCGACTAAGCTGGCAATAAACACCAGCTAAGTCGCTGGTTATCCCCCGACACCCTCTCCTCAATCCTCTCCCGCAAGCGGGCGAGGAGGCGAACGAGAAAGGCAATCTTCAATCCCTGCGGGAAAAAGTGACACTGTCTCGCTACGCGAGTTTTAATTACCGCGCAATGGTATTGGTTCGTTTGATTTTGTTTTGCAGCTGGATGATGCCGTACAACAGCGCTTCGGCTGTCGGCGGGCAACCCGGCACGTAAACATCCACCGGCACAATGCGATCGCAACCGCGCACCACGGAATAAGAATAATGATAATAACCGCCACCGTTTGCGCACGACCCCATCGAGATCACCCAGCGTGGCTCGGCCATCTGGTCATATACCTTGCGCAAGGCGGGTGCCATTTTGTTGCACAGCGTACCCGCCACCACCATCACGTCCGATTGGCGCGGACTGGGGCGAAATACCACGCCGAAGCGATCCAAGTCGTAGCGCGCCGCACCGGCCTGCATCATCTCCACCGCACAGCACGCCAGACCAAAAGTCATCGGCCACAGCGAACCAGTGCGGGTGTAATTGATAATGGTATCGAGCGTCGTGGTAATGACACTTTTCTCCAGAACACCCTCTATTCCCATTCCAACGCCCCTTTCATCCATTCGTAGATAAATCCAACGACCAGGATAGCCAGAAAGATCATCATGGAAACAAAGCCAAAGGTGCCGATTTCCTTGAGTACGATTGCCCAGGGAAACATAAAGGCGATTTCAAGATCGAACAGGATGAACAGGATGGCAACAAGGTAGTAGCGCACATCAAATTTCATGCGGGCATCCTCGAATGCCTCGAAGCCGCACTCGTAGGGGGAGTTTTTCTTGCTATCCGGATGGCTGGGCGACACCAGCTTGCCCAATACTATTGGAACCACACCAAAGGCCAATCCGACGCAGATGAACAACAGCACCGGAAAATAGTTTTCCAACATTGAGTCTCCCTCCTGCCTATCGTGGTTTGCGGGTCAATCTTAAATCAACCCGGCATCACCACTTGACGTTTTTATATTGCCGACACGCGCACGTATCGGCTTGTGTTTGGTGCGGATGGGGAGACTCGAACTCCCACGCCCTTGCGGGCACAAGCACCTCAAGCTTGCGTGTCTACCAATTCCACCACAACCGCAATACTGCCTTGAACTATTTTGGAATCTCTCCAGACTTCGAACCATCGGCGGGGTTAACCGCAGGCGCGACGGGAACCGCTTGAATGGCAGCCGGATTCACCCTGTCCATCACCCCCTGCTGTTGCGCGGGGCGAGAATAAATATAAGTCAGCGACAAGCTGGTGATAAAAAACACCGCCGCAGCGACCGCCGTGCTGCGACTGAGAAAATTGGCAGAGCCGCTGGAACCGAAAAGACTGCCCGCAGAACCCGTACCAAATGCCGCACCCATGTCGGCACCCTTACCATGTTGCATCAGCACCAAACCGATCAACACCACAGCCGTCACAACATGCACTACCAGAATCAATGTTTCCACAAACCGCTCCCCACAACATCTAATCAAAAATCAAACTTGTCCGGCGCGGCAAATCGCCAAAAACTCACCTGCCACAAGAGAAGCGCCACCAATTAAGCCGCCATCAATATCCGGCATCGAAAACAGCTCAACCGCATTATTCGCCTTCACACTGCCGCCGTAGAGTATACACAACCCGGCTGCGATTTGCTCATCGTGAGCGGCGACGCGTTGGCGGATAAAAGCGTGAACTGCTTGAGCCTGTGTCGATGTTGCAGTCTTCCCGGTGCCAATTGCCCACACCGGCTCGTAAGCCACCACCGCATTGCTCAATGCCCGTATGCCGCCCAGATTGATCAATGCATCCAGCTGCCCGGACACCACCGCTTCAGTGACCCCGCCTTCGCGCTGCTCCAAAGTTTCTCCCACACACAAAATAGGGGTAATGCCTGCCTGCTGCGCTGCCAAAAATTTTTCGGCCACCAGGCCACTACTCTCGCCATAGTAAGCGCGACGCTCCGAGTGTCCGACAATCACATAAGAACAACCAAAATCTCGCAGCATCGCGGCGGACACCTCACCGGTGTATGCGCCCTTGTCCAACTGATGCACATTCTGTGCACCCAATTTCACGTTACTACCGGACAGCTTTTGTTGCGCCTGCTGTAGATAGGGAAACGGTACACAAACCACACAATCAACATTCGTGAATGAAGCCACCCCGCTGCGCACCGCATCCAGCAGATCAGCATTCTGAAGCAGTGCGCCATGCATTTTCCAATTACCTGCAATTAGTTTGCGGCGCATCGCAATTACCCCACTAATCATTTTGAGGGACGCAATCCTACCTGCGAACGAAAAAACGGTCAATGAGCCCAAACGAAAACCAAGCGGTGAATCAGCCCCCAGCGGCGATATCTGTACCCTTCCAAGCAGAGAATACCTATTGGTGACTGTTAAGAATTACATAACCTTACTGTGGTCGTCCTGTTTACAGAATGCAGTGATAATTTTTGTGCGCCACGAATCGTGGCATCAACCCATCTTACCCGGCAAAAGCAGCCAGGGCACACAGTGCCGATGGTGTAGAATGCCGCAGGATCCGGGCCAAGCAGGCAGTGGGAGTTATGTGATGATTAGGCATAACAAAAAACCGCACCCACCTGAAATCAAGTAATGATGCGGTTGTTATGCCATCTGATGGTGCCCAGAAGAGGACTCGAACCTCCACACCTTGCGGCACACGGACCTGA
>CAZMWC010000205.1:0-4482 GCA_964569805.1 uncultured Gallionella sp. | reverse complement strand
CGGACATGCACCGGGTGCACCATTCCATCGAAGACGACGAGGCCAATTCCAATTTCGGCTTCAACTTGCCGTGGTGGGATCGCCTGTTCGGCACCTACCGGAATCAGCCGCGCGCCGGGCATGTGGGCATGACCATCGGCATCCGCGACCATCGCGACCCGCGCGAAGTGGCGCGCCTGCCCGGTATGCTGCTGTTGCCGTTCCGGGGCGAGGTCACGGACTACGCCATCAACCGGCGCAATTATTCCGGCGGGGCGGAGGCGCGCAAGGAATGATAGGCGCGATGCGGCCATGAACTGGCACGCCCATCCCGAATCGTGGTCGTTCATCCTGCGGCGCTATCTGCCGCGCTTGGCGATCTGTAGCCTGGTATGGGAGGTCGTGCAGTTGCCGCTCTATGCCTTGTGGGCGGAACCGCGTCTGGAGCGCATCGCCTATGCCGTCGCGCATTGCACCGCAGGCGATGTCCTGATCGGGACGGCGGCGTTGCTGCTGGCCTTGTCCTTCAGCGGTGCAGGCGCACGCGCCAGTTGGCCGGGGACCAGAATAGTCATGTGGATGATAGTCGTCGCAGTCGCCTACACCGTGCTGAGCGAGCGTATCAATCTGGCCCGGGGTGATTGGGCATATTCCGCATGGATGCCGGTATTGCCGGGAATCGGGGTCGGTCTGGCGCCGTTGTTGCAGTGGGTCGTGGTGCCGCTCGCGGCATGGCGCTGGGCAAACCGGCAACGCCCGTCACCGGTATAGCCCATCGCTCCACGCTATTCTTGAAGTTGGCAATGGGTTCCTGCGGTTGGCAATGGGTTGCCCATTTGATTAGTTCTTCACATACACCTGCACCGAAGCGGTATTTTCGGCAGGGGACGTTCCTGCGGCTGGCATGTTTGTGGCGATGCCAGTCGCCAGACCTTGCGCGCTGGCACCGAACAGCATCGGCGATATTCTGGAGGTCACGTTAATCGGGGTCGAGTAGTTGGAACATGCGCCGGAACAAGTCGCATTGGCACCGCCGATTGACGTGATGTGAGTCGTCGTGCCGGTATCCGTATATCCTGAAGTTGTGTAGCTGTAGCTCTGTTGCGTAATGCTAACCGCCACATTGCTGAAGCTCAAACTGTAGTTGTTGCCCGTGGTGGGCATACTCCAGGTCGTTTGCGCCATGGAAATTGTTGCTCCACCCGCCCCGGTAAAGTTGATACTCATATTACCGCCGGTCACTGCCGTGCCCAGATTGCCGTTCTGGTCGGTAGGCCGGGTGCCGCCCACATGGGAATAGGTATATGTGCCCGAGGTCGGCAGCGCTGCAAAATCCAGCAAGTCGCCGGTCGCCCAGTGCTCGTAAGAGGTTTCGTTGTTGGTATTGCCCGCATAGGTGCCGGTTAGAACGGTCTCGTTAAAACTATGGGTGTAACGGCCCCAGCTGAGATTGGCCGCCGCCGTATTTGAGCCGGTATCCGTGGAAGCGGTCTTGGCCCAAGTGAAACTTACGGTTCCATCCAAGGCACCGGTGCAATCAAAACCACACTCTCCGTTATAGTAGTAATAGTCCGAAGTCCCGCTGGCGCTGTAGGCATCCATCAGGAAGGTTTTGAACGGTGTCTGGTTGATGACAAAATCCGCGAACAGTATATCTTTGGCCTGTAACAGCTCGGTGGAATCGACAACGGTCAGCGAACCTTGATCCATCCAGGCTTCGCTCCAGCCGAACAGAAAAGTGCCGCTAGAACCGCTAGACGTATAGATATTGGTTCCGGCCCAGGCGTTGGTCATGGCGAACTGGTAGGGGAAGGACTGCCCGGCAACTACCGTATTGATCGTTCCGCCGGACACCTCGGTCTGCACTACATCCTGCTCGATTGGCACGAATTGTGTCTCAACCTGCACCACGACCGGTGTACCGTCGGCCGGTTGCGTAGTCACGGCGGTGCTGGTCTGCAACTCGGTCGTGCCGCCGGAAGTCTCACTCCCCTCAACTGCCGCGACGGTCCCGCCGGTTCCCGCTTCACCCTCGGCTGGCGCGCCATTAGCTGCCTCACCATTTTTTGCTTTGCCGTTCCCTTTCTCCCCGGCAGCCTTGGCCAGTGTGGTCTTATCTTTCTTGCTCTTCGTTTGCCCGTCCAATTGGTCGCGCAAAAAGGATGGTGGCACCAGCAATGGCTTGGGCGCGGCATCGGAGCTGGACACATGGAAGAACTCGTTCTTGCCGAATTGTTTTTCACCCGCCTGGTTGCTCACCGCGATGCGCCCGTCCGTCACGCCACCGAACAGGCCGTCCTCGGCCCTGCTTCCGTCCCGGTTAAAACAGTCACCCGCGCACTGCGCCAGCACGAAGTGCGTACCGCGAATACCGATCGTGGCGGTCTTGGCCCTGACAGCATAGTTATCCCGGTTGAAACGACCGATCAGGCCGGTAATGGAGCGCATCCCGCCTTTCAGCAGACTGACGAACGATTTGCCCACATTGCTCCCGCCCTCGAACTTGTAGTCATCGATACGGAATTCAGAATTGGAACGCAGGGCGGTGATACCCTCATCGGTAAAGCGCACCTGCATGTTGCTGGCCTCGCCCACACGCAGCGTATCGCCGCTTTGCACCTCGGCACCTCGGGTGAGCCGCACGACGCTGCCTTGCCTGAGCGCGGTGGTGTCGCCCACCGCGACGAGCACTCTGCCGACCGGTTCGGCCAGCACGGCCGAACTCCCGATAGCCAGCAGCAGCGCGGCTGAAATAAAGGATAAGCTGATACTTTTCATGTCACACCCCGCTTAGAGTTCGTAACGCATCTTGACCGCGACCACTTCGCGGCTATAGTTGAACAGGCCGATGTTCGAGCTCTGGTCCACTATCTGCGCCTCGACCCGGACACTGAGCTGCTTGGTATAGAAATAGGATAGCGAGCCATCCAGGCTCCAGGCGGTGTCCTGCCGGTTCTCGCTGCCCGTGGTAAAGATCGCCTGATGCCGGCTTTCCTGATAGCCAACGCCCGCGCTCAACCCCCAACTTTCTGCCGGTGTCATCGCGAATGAGACGCGCGCGCCGATGATGTCCCGGGACAGGTCATCACGGTCCCGTTGGTTGCGGTCCTCGCCATAATTGGCGGAAACGGTAACGACCGGCTGATAGGGCATAGCAAGCGCATGCGCCCATGCGCCGGAAACGCCGACAAACTCGGAGTTACGATCCGTCAGAGTGCTCACCACCATGCCGCCAGTCTTGTCTTTGTTCAGAAACACATCCATGTTGTCGTATTCAGACCGGGTCAGCTGCACTCCCAGATTGAGGCGATTAAACTGATCGAGCTGGTGGTTCCATTCCCCGTTCAGCCCATAGCTCAGGACATAACTCTGATCGTCCACCCAGCTTTGCGAAACAAAGGCTCCAGCCTTGTACAGATTCTTTTCCTTAAGGTAAGAAACCCCACCGGTAGCGCCCAGGCTTTGCTGATCGAAGACATCGTTGTTGCTTTCCATGTGCCGGCGCATATCGATACCGACAGCGCCGTACAGCGAAACGCCCGGCGAGACCGGATAGTTGCCTTGTATCCCGGCGCTCCCCGTGAGGAAAGTGTCCTGCTCACGCGCGCTAATCGAATTGGATGCGACCGCCGGCAGCGTGCCCAGCCCCGGTACCTGCGGTGTTGCTCCATCGCCCAGCCCCGCATTGACATTGGTATCCACCCCCATGCCTACCTCCACATACATTTTGGCAGTCGGCTGATAACGCGACTCGCGGGTGCGGATCGCATCCAGATAACGCTCGATCGCAACCTGCTGTTCGCCTGCGCTCTTCGGCAACAGAGTCTCGAACTCATCACGCGCGCGCTGATCCTCGCCAAGGATGAAGTAACCGCGCGCCAGGTGGAAACGCGCATCGCCATTGTTCGGATACACGAGGATATAGCGTTCGAGAGCCAGCACCCCTTCCCCGGGGCTTCCCGCATCAATGGCTGCGATGCCATAGAAGAAATCGAATGTCGGATCACCCAGAAGTTCCGGCGATGCGCGCCCGCGCTGATAGGCTTCTTTTGCCTTGTTCTGCTCCAGCAAAGAGCGTATTTCGTCGGCCGGTTCAGCCCAGGCAACCGAGTAGAACAGCAACAGACTGGCACTGACAGCAGCAATTGAAAAACGGCGAATCATCGAGCCTCTCCCTTATTATGTTTACCGCTGGCGCGGAGAGTATTCCCCCACCCTGCCATTGTCAATTTAACCCTGTTTAATGTGTTTAACCCTGTTTAACAGGGCGCGATTCAAGCCGATGTGGCATCAATCGCGCAACCGGCAATGGGGTGCGATTGGGCAGGGCGATTCATGAATCGCCCCTACGGAATTATTGGGCGGACGTAGGGGCAATTCACGAATTGCCCTTTTTTGGTCCCGGTTCGTCCGGCTTAGGCTCAACCGCCTGCTGCATTTCGGGATCAAAAAAACGCACCGCATTGCGCCCTGAATTTTTGGCCTGATACATTGCCAGATCGG
>CAZMWC010000204.1:0-4490 GCA_964569805.1 uncultured Gallionella sp. | reverse complement strand
CCTACGAAAACCTGTAACATCATGATGTTTAATTATAAATTTTCGAACTGCCGTTTTTAGGGTAAATTCACTTTGCGTGATGAAGCTCAAGGTCAATGCAGTTAGCGCTGGCAGGCGTACATTTTGCGCAGGAATGCGTCAACATCCACTCTCGCCAGATCCGCTGGCAGCGCCGATTTTTCAGTGTGCGGCTGGTAGCAGGCAAGACTGGGAATCCAACCCGCGCACAAAACCTCATCGTCGTAACAGGACACCGCCGCATTGTTGCGTTCAACCTCGTAGCTGCCCATATCCATGCTGAATGTTCCCATGATCGGCCTCCTGATTTTGCGGGTTTGCGCACAATGCGCCGCCCTTGATAAGCATATCGGCAAAGACCGCTAATAATTTAGCGCAAGCTTCATCGTTCCGGCCAAGATGCTTTGGTATCATGCGCCCCTTCCAAAAATACCTGTACATCGGACAACACGGAATGTTGAACCCAAGTCAATGTTGAGCAAACTCAATGCAATGCAGCGCGAAGCTGCAACTTACCTCGATGGCCCCTTGCTGGTGCTGGCCGGGGCGGGCAGCGGCAAGACACGCGTCATCACCCACAAGATCGCTTATCTGATCCAACAGTGCGGCTATGCGCCGCGCAACATCGCCGCGATCACCTTTACCAACAAGGCGGCCAATGAGATGCGCGACCGTGTCGGCACTCTGTTACAGGGAAGCAATGCCAAGGGCTTGGTGGTAAGCACCTTTCATTCTCTGGGCATGAACATCCTGCGCGCCGAGGCAAAGCTGCTGGGCTACAAGCCGCAGTTCTCGATCTTCGATTCCAGCGATAGCTGGAAGATACTCGGTGAACTGACCAACTCCGGCGATAAGCAGGAGCTGCGCGATGTGCAGACGCAGATTTCGAACTGGAAATCGGCTTTCGTGTCGCCGGAACAGGCGGGATATCTGGCGGCGAACGCGGAGGAGAAGGTGCAGGCGCGCATCTATGACCGCTATCAGGAGACGCTGCGCGCCTATCAGGCGGTGGATTTCGATGACCTGATCCACTTGCCGGTGGTGCTGTTCAACCAGCATCCCGAGGCGCTGCTGCGCTGGCAGAACCGGTTGCGTTATTTGCTGATCGACGAGTATCAGGACACCAACGACTGCCAGTACCAGTTGACCCGGCTATTGGCCGGCAGCCGCGCCGCGTTCACCGCGGTGGGCGACGACGATCAGGCGATCTACGCCTGGCGCGGCGCGAGCATCGAGAACTTGCACAATCTGCGCAACGACTACACCAATTTGCGCGTCATCAAATTGGAGCAGAACTACCGCTCTTCGCAGCGCATTCTCAAGGTGGCGAACCATCTGATCAACCACAATACCAAAGTGTTCGAGAAGAACCTTTGGAGTGACCACGGCATCGGCGATCCGATCCGCATCTACGCCGCACGCGACGACGAACACGAGGCCGAGAGCGTGGTGATGAAACTGATGGCGCACAAGTTCGAACATCGCTTGCGTTTCGCCGATTACGCCATCCTGTACCGCAGCAACCATTTGTCGCGCGGTTTCGAGGAACAGTTGCGCGCCCAGCGTGTGCCTTACACGGTCAGCGGCGGCACATCATTTTTTGATCGTGCCGAGATCAAGGACATCACCTCTTATTTGCGCCTGATCGCCAACCCGGACGACGATCCGGCTTTCATCCGCGCCATCACCACGCCCAAACGCGGCATCGGCAACACCACGCTGGAGAAGCTCGGCAGCTACGCCGGAGCGCGCCACATCAGCCTGTTCGAG
Source organism: uncultured Gallionella sp. (assembly GCA_964569805.1). Classification (GTDB taxonomy): domain Bacteria; phylum Pseudomonadota; class Gammaproteobacteria; order Burkholderiales; family Gallionellaceae; genus Gallionella. The sequence goes on along the minus strand of CAZMWC010000204.1, from coordinate 2,702 downwards.
GCGGCTTTTGAGCCGGAAATCGAACGGGAATTGGCCGCGCGCCAGCACGAAGAACTGTTGCTGTTCTGCAACTTCATCAACCGCATCCAGGAGCGCGCCGATAAAGACCCGTGCGGGGAATTGCTGGACGAGCTGCTGCGCGCCATCAATTATGAAACTTGGCTGTACGATTCGCACGACCCGCGCCAGGCCGAAACCAAGTGGAAGAATGTCGAGGATTTCATTGGCTGGCTCAAGCGCAAAGCCGAGGCGGACGAGAAGAACCTGCTGGAGATGGTGCAGACCGTTGCGCTGATCAACATGCTGGAAGGCAAAGATACAGAACCGGATGCTGTCTCGCTGTCCACGCTGCATGCCGCCAAGGGGCTCGAATTCCCGCACGTATTCATCATCGGCGCGGAAGAAGACATCCTGCCGTTCCGCGACAGCGACGAAAAAGGCATCGAAGAAGAACGCCGCCTGATGTACGTCGGTATCACCCGCGCCGAACGCGGCCTGCAAATCAGCTATTGCAACCGCCGCAAGCGCGGCAAGGACTGGTTCGCCTGTGAACCAAGCCGCTTTTTGGATGAGATGCCGGAAAGCGAGTTGACCTACGCGGGCGGGCACGCAGATGCTATGCCCACCGTTACCAAGGGCGAGGGGATGGATAAATTGGCCAGGTTGAAGGCGATGCTGAAGTAATCCTATAGATAACGACACTCTCCGAATAGCCTTCCTGCGGAATACAATGCACTTTGTCATTTTGACCGCAGGGAGAAATCCTATGCGTGCTTTGAAGATTCCTCCCCGCAGTCGGAATGACAACTTCCTTCAATGAGCAAAAGTAAGGGCGGCCATGCACGAAATGTCACTTGCGGAAAATGTGCTGCAAATCATCGAGGATGCGTCGCGCAAGCAAGGATTCACGCGGGTTAAAACGATATGGCTGGAAATCGGCCAACTGGCCTGTGTGGAGCAAGAACCCCTGCGTTTCGGCTTCGAGGTGGTGACACGCGGCAGTATCGCGGATCGGGCAAGGCTGGAAATCATCGAAATAGCAGGGCAGGGGCGGTGCGAGAAATGCGGGCAAGACTTCCCGTTGGCCGCGCTTGATGAAGCATGCCCAAGCTGCGGGAGCTATGATGTCAAAGTGACCGGCGGCGACGGGATGCGTGTCAAGGAACTTGAGGTGGAATGATGTGTGTAACTTGCGGGTGCGGTACCGGATCGGCATTCATCAACGGAAAGCCTTTGCAACGGAGAACCCGGCGCGGCGAACCGATGCGCTTCCGCGCGCATGAGGCCGCTGCGCCTGTCGCAGAAACCGCTCCGTCACGCATCGTGAAACTCGAACAGGATCTTCTCGCCAAGAACAACCGCTACGCCGAGGCGAACCGCCGCTATTTGTCCGCGCACGGCATCTTTGCGCTCAATCTGGTATCCAGCCCCGGCTCGGGCAAAACCACGCTGCTGGTAAAAACCATTGAATCCTTGAACGGCACACAGCCGCTTGCGGTCATCGAGGGCGACCAGCAAACCGAAAACGACGCGGCACGCATCCGCGCCACCGGAGCGCCAGCCATTCAAATCAATACCGGCAAAGGCTGTCATCTGGATGCGCAAATGGTTGGGCAAGCCATGCGGCAAATGGAATTACAGGATGGCAGCCTGCTGTTGATCGAGAATGTCGGCAATCTGGTTTGCCCGGCCAGTTTCGATCTGGGCGAGGCGCACAAGGTGGTGATCCTGTCGGTGACCGAGGGCGAAGATAAGCCGCTCAAATATCCCGACATGTTCCGCGCGGCAGATCTGATGCTGCTCAACAAGTGCGACCTGTTGCCCTATCTGGTATTTGATGCCGATCTTGCCATCGAATACGCGCACCGCATCAACCCCAAGCTGCAAGTGATCCGCATCTCGGCAACCAGCGGCGAGGGAATGCCGGAATGGCTGGAATGGATCAAAAACGGTTGCCGTAACGCAGTTGCCGCAAAACCGGAAGCGTCGCTTGGATAAGACCATTGCATTGCCATTTGCCGGGCCGACGGTATTGGCCTGCGGCGCATGGCTGAAAAATACCGTCTGCGTCACGCGCGGCAACGAGGCGCATGTTTCGCAACTGATCGGCGATCTGGATAGCGCCGAAGCGCGGCAAATGTTGGATGACACCGTGGCGCGCCTGTGCAAAGAACTCGACGTGCAACCCGAGATGGTGGCGCATGACCTGCACCCCGATTTTTACAGCACCCAGTTTGCGCAAAGCTATGCGGCTCAACATTGCCTGCCGATTGTCGCCGTGCAGCATCACCATGCCCATATCGCCGCGATCTGCGCCGAGCATCACATCAACGATGCCGTGCTCGGGCTGGCGCTGGATGGCGTGGGGCTGGGCACGGATAACACACCGTGGGGCGGCGAATTGTTGCGCGTGGAGGGCGCGGATTTCGAGCGTGTGGGACACTTGGCGACACTACCTATGCCCGGCGGCGACCGCGCCGCGCGCGAGCCGTGGCGCATGGCGGCGGCGGCGTTGTTTCAACTGGACCGGGGCGTGGAGATTGCGCAACGTTTTCCCAATCAGCCGGGGGCGCAGACGGTAGCCGCAATGTTGGAACGCAATCTCAACTGCCCGATCACTTCCAGCACCGGGCGGATGTTTGATGCAGCCGCAGGGTTGCTCGGGGTATGCGAGATACAGGCTTTCGAGGCGCAGGCCGCGA
>CAZMWC010000203.1:0-4511 GCA_964569805.1 uncultured Gallionella sp. | reverse complement strand
CCGCGGCACCGCAATACAAGTGCCCGGCTGCGCCCTACGAGACCGCGTTGCTGGTGGACAGCTATCTGCGCAAGCGCGGCCTGCGCGAAAAAACTGAAATAGAGTTTTTTGCCGCCGAACCGCGACCGATGTTTGTCGCCGGGCCAGAACTGGGTGCCGCCGTGCGCGAGATGGTCGAGGAGCGCGGCATCGCTTACCACCCCGATCATCAAGTGAAAGAAATTGACCCGGCCAATCGCCGTATTTCATTCGCCAATGGCGCGAGTACCGATTACGACCTGCTGCTTTATGTCCCGCCGCACCGCGCGCCGGCGGTGGTGCGCGAGGCAGGGTTGTCCAACGAAAGCGGCTGGGTTCCCGTTGACCGCAACACGCTGCAAACAAAATTCGAGAATGTCTTCGCGCTCGGCGACATCACCACCATTCCGCTCAAGATGGGCCGCCCTTTGCCGAAGGCTGGCGTGTTCGCGCATGGCCAGGCCGAGGTCGTGGCGCACAACATCGCCCATGCCTGGACCGGCAAGGGCGCGCCGCGCCAATTTACCGGCGAGGGCATGTGCTTCATCGAAACCGGCAATGGCCGCGCCGGTATCGGCAAGGGTAATTTTTATGCCGAGCCGATGCCGCAAGTGGAGATGCGCGGGCCGAATCGCTTTTGGCATATCGGCAAAATACTTTATGAAAAACACTGGCTGTACCGGCGTTTCTGAAGAAAGTTAAATGGCCGCAAAAGCCCTTCGACAGGCTCAGGGCGAACGGCTGATTTAATCCGGGTTTCCCTAACAAATTAGTAGCCAAATACGAAATAGCGAAATAAGAGAGAACACAGATGCGGTTCGCTAAGCTGATGCGATTTACCTTGCTGGCTGCGCTCCTGGCGGGCATCGCGGTGGCGGCAGCCTATCGCGAGCAATTTTCCGCCACGGCACTCCAGAACTGGATGCAGGATGCCGGCGTTGCTGCGCCACTGATGTTCATGGCGCTCTATGCGGCGGCGACCGTGCTGTTTCTTCCGGGTTCGATCCTCACCATTACCGGCGGCGCGCTGTTCGGGCCGGTCTGGGGCACGTTCTACAGCCTGACGGGCGCTACGCTGGGCGCAACCCTGGCGTTTCTGGTTGCCCGCTATCTCGCTTCCGACTGGGTAGCCCGCAAGGCAGGTGGCCGGCTCAAGCAGTTGATCGATGGGGTGGAAGCGGAAAGTTGGCGTTTCATCGCCTTCGTGCGCTTGGTGCCGCTTTTCCCCTTCAACCTGCTGAACTATGCGCTGGGGCTGACGCGGATCAAGCTGTCCCACTTCATCGTCACTTCCTACATCTGCATGCTGCCAGGTTCGATCGCTTTCACTTATCTGGGCTATGCGGGGCGCGAGGCGGCGGCGGGCAGCGAGGGAAGCATCCAGAAGGGTTTGCTGGCGCTGGGCTTGCTGGCATTGATCGTTTTTCTCCCGCGCCTGATACGCCGGATACGCCGCGCGCCCATGCTCGACGTGGAGGAACTCAAAAGAAAGCTGGATGCCGGGGAGGGCCTGTTGGTTCTTGATGTCCGGGGAGCGCAGGATTTTAGCGGCGAACAAGGCCACATCGCAGAGGCCCGCAGCATTCCCCTTGAGGAACTCCCGCAGCGAATGGCGGAGCTCGGCGGCTATCAAACGCGCCCGATCGCGATCGTGTGCCGCACCGACAAGCGCTCCACTGCCGCGGCCCGGCTGCTGTCAGGGAAAGGGTTTTCCGGCATCCGTGTGACGCGCGGGGGAATGACCGCCTGGAACCAGAACGGTTTCCCGGTAGAAAAATGAAGCCACGGAATGATCGGGGAACTATCGTGATTTTTTCATTTTGGGATATTCCATGATGTTTGCCCGCAACAAGAAAACCGTAGTTGTCGGCATCGTCCTGATTGCCCTGATTGCGTTCATAGCCTGGCGGCTGATACGGCCGATGAACATCTTCGTGGTATCGGAGGCGTTCGAGCGTCCGGTCTCAACCGCTGACCTGCCTCCCTCGCTCCATTCCTTGAGCGCTAAAAGCTGTGCCGGCTGCCACCAGGAGTTTTACGAAGAATGGTCGACAAGCATCCACAGCCAGGCCTGGACCGACCCCTACTTTCAGGTGGATTGGGAGTTCGACGGCAAGCCGCAAATCTGCAAGAACTGCCATATTCCGCTCGACCGCCAGCAGGAGCACAAGGTCGTCGGATTCAGCGATAAAGAAAAATGGGAACCCGTCCTGGAACCCAATCCGGCGTTCGATGCACAACTGCAACACGAAGGTGTCACCTGTGCGGCCTGCCACCTCCGGGATGGCAAAATTCTCGGGCCTTACGGCAGCGAGAGCGCGGCGCATCCCGTAGAAAAACTCGCCAATCCCAACGAGGTCTGCTTCAAATGTCATGTCGTGGGCGGGAATCGCTGGGACACGTTTTTCCGGTTTCCGCCATGTGGAACCGTCGCCGAGATCAGCAACACACCGGGCGCGACAAAGGACATCCCGCCTGTTGCTGCAAACGGCGCTGTTGACCGCAAAGCTGCCGTGCCGGGCGACGCATCGCCCAATTGCATCCAATGCCACATGCCGCTCGCCGAGCGACCCCTGGTCGCGGGCGGCAAGATTCGGACCGTGCGCAAGCATCTGTGGCGCGGCGGGCACGATCCGGAAATGGTGAAACAAGGGCTGGAAACTGCACTGCGCGAAGCGCCTGCACCCTCACCCGGCAAACGCTCTTTCACACTGACGCTGACCAATACCGGAGCAGCGCATTATCTTCCGACCGGGACACCGGATCGGCACCTGACTGCAACCATCCGCCTTGTGGATCAGAGTGGTGCCGTGTTGCGCGAAGAAGACCATGCCATGAAGCGGAGCATCCTGTGGCGTCCCTTTATCGTCGATCTGCGGGACACCCGCTTGCCGCGATGGCAGCCCAGAGTCTTCCAGTTTGATGTCGATCTTCGGCGCGATCCGACGGCGGTGGCGGTGGAGGCGCAGGTACGGTATCACCTGCTCGACGAAAGCCGCAGACGGCGAATCGGCTATGAGAACAAGGAGCCCATTGCCTATGACGTGTTTCGCGCCCGTATCGCACTGGATCGGGAGAAGACAAATTGATTATCACAAGTATGCGGAAAATCCTGTGCGAGAAGCGCTGTATCTACCGTATTTCTGACTGTTGTTAACAACACCAAGCCACACAAAGGGGATCACATGTTCAAATTCTCACTCGTCGAATTTTCCATCCGCCGCCCAAAGCTGATCGTGACGGTGGCAGTGGCGCTGACGCTGCTGTTTCTCACCCAGTTTCCGCACATCGCCACGGACACCAACCCGAAGCACATGCTGCCGGAAAACTCCGACGTGCGTGTCTGGAACGACGAGGTGGACAAGACGTTTGCGCTCTACGAGGACACCATTGTCGTCGGCGTGGAAAACAATGCGGGCGTGCTCAACCGGGAGACACTGGCCCGCATCGCCCGCGTCACCGACGCAATCATCAAGCTGGAGGGCGTGGCGAGCCGCGATGTAAACAGCTTCACCACCATCACCAATGTCACCGCCGAGGCCGGCACATTGAAAGTCGGGCCGCTCATGCCGGGTGCGCCGCAGACAGATGCGGAAGTGGAAGCGCTGCGTACCGCGCTGTTCGGCAACCCGCTGCTGGTTGACCGCGTGATCTCAAAGGACGGCAAGACCACGGCCATCTATGTGCCGCTGGAGAAGGGCGCCAATGGTGCCGTCATCGCCGCCAATATCCGCGAGATCGTGTCCGGGGAAAACGGGCCGGAGCGTTACTACGTCGCGGGCGACCCGGTGGCGCGCGATACTTTCGGCGCCGAGATGTTCAAGCTGATGGCAGTCTTCGCGCCCATCGCCGGCATGATCATGTTTGCCGCGATTCAGATCATGTTCCGCAACCTCGCGCTCTCCTGCGCCATGATGGGCGTGTCCATGGCGGCGATCATCTGGAGCATGGGGGCGCTGATCGGCGCCGGTTATCCGGTGCATATCATGAGCTCGATGGCGCCGGTGTTCCTGATGGCGATTGCCACCGACAGCATCCACATCTTCAACGAGTTCTATTTCCGCTACCGCGAGAAGCATGACAAGCTCGCCGCGATCCGCGAGACCATGGCGGCGGTGAGCCGTCCGGTAGGTTTCACGGCGCTCGCCACGACGGCCGGGTTCGCCGTGCTGCTGTTCATGAACATCGTGCCGGTGCAGGTGTTCGGCGGGCTGATCGCCTTCGGCACCATCGTGCTGCGGCTGTTCTCCTTCAGCCTGATCCCGGCCATCCTCACCTTCGTCGGGGAAGAGAAGATCGCCAGAGCCGCCGAGAGCGAGAGCGTGGAATTGAACCGCACCGCGCGCTTCCTGCGCCGCATCGCCGGAGTGGGCGCGACGCGCCCGCTGGCTACCGCGCTGGTTGGCTTGGCGCTGGTGGCGGTGGCCATCGTCGGCATCACGAAGATTCACGTCAACAACAATCTGGTGGCATGGTTCAAGCCGTCGAGCGAA
>CAZMWC010000202.1:0-4529 GCA_964569805.1 uncultured Gallionella sp. | reverse complement strand
ACGTGAAGCGTTCCTTGTTCTCATCCAGCATGCGCGCGCGCGACTTGCCGAACGAAAACGCGCCGCCCTTGCCGCCGCCCTGCATCTGGCGCATAAAAAATATCCACACGCCGATCAGCAGGATCATCGGGAACCAGGACACGAAAATATTCATCAGGAAGGATTGCTCTTCCTCCGGTTTGGCTTCAATCTTCACGCCGTTTTTCAGCAGATCGGAAACCATCCATAAGTCGCTGGGAGCATAGCTGGTGATACGCCGGCCATCGGCGGTCGTTGCCTTCAGGGTGCGCCCCTCGATAGTCACCTTGGCGATATGCCCCTGCTTCACTTCCTCGAGGAATTGCGAGTAATCCAGCTGCGCCTGCGGCGTTTGCTGCTGGCGCGTGTTGAATTGATTGAAAACGGTCATCAGCACCAAGGCGACAACCAGCCAAATCGCAATACTTTTAAACATGTTGTTCAAGATAACTCCTTAAATCGGCGCATCGGCTACCGAACGGTCATTAGACTATGTATCTTCCCATTACTCAAGAGTATCTTGAGCTAAAACAAGCATAGATCCGGCCTCGTCCGACACGGTGGGCACAGCCCACCCTACAGCTTTCCAGTACCCAAAAGATATAACTCACTACTCCGGTCGCGTGAAGCCTTGGGTTTGCGCGTGACAACCTTGGTGAAACGGCTGCGCATCAGTTTGTAAAAATCCTCAAACCCCACACCCTGAAACACTTTAACCAAGAAGCTGCCCTCTGCCTTCAGGTGTTCGAGCGCAAATTCCATCGCCAGTTCCGCCAGATGCATGGCACGCGCTTGGTCGGCCGATGCCACGCCGCAGATATTGGGTGCCATGTCGGAAATTACAAGGGTTACCGGCTTGCCTTGCAGCAAACTTTCCAATTGTTTTAATACCGCGTCATCCCTGAAGTCGCCCTGAATGAACTCCACTCCGCCCAACGGGTCCAGCGGCAACAAATCCAGAGCGACCACTTTTCCGCTGCGCCCCACCTTGGCGGCCGCCACCTGCGACCAGCCGCCGGGAGTGGCGCCCAGATCCACCACCACCGCACCGGGCTTGAGCAAACGGTCTTTGGCATCAATCTCCAGCAGCTTGTAAGCGGCGCGCGAACGATACCCCTCCTTCTGCGCAAGCTGCACAAAAGGGTCGTTGACATGCTCACGCATCCATTGTTTGCTGGTTTTGGAAGGCTTCATCGTTTAGAATCCGCGCCTTAAATTCAGGAAGTTAATATGTTATCCCTTACCGTATCCGAACGCCTCGCCCTGAAAGGCCGCGCCCATGCCCTGAATCCCACGGTGATGATCGGCAATGCCGGACTGACCGAAGCCGTGTTGAAAGAAATCGCAGCGAACTTGAAAATTCACGAACTCATCAAGATTCGTGTCATGGCCGAACGCCCGCAACGGGAAGAAATCTTGACGGCTATCTGCACCCAACTCAACGCCGCCCCGGTACAACACATCGGCAAAATACTGGTGGTCTATCAACCGAACCCCGAAGCGCATCTAATCGAAATCAAGAAAATGCCGCGCCACAAAGGCAAACCGCTGACCAAGAAACAACTGGGGAGCCGGTAGGAAAACTGGTAAGTAGTAAGTGGAGCGGCGCTATGCGCCTCAGTAGTGAGTGGGCCTCCCTACTCACCACTCCCTACTTACCACTCACCAGATTCAAATATACTGAATGTCCACCACCTCATACTCGCGTATCCCGCCCGGAGCCCGCACTTCGGCGATATCGCCGCTGAATTTTCCGATCAGGGCGCGCGCAATCGGTGAGCTGATGGAAATTTTGCGCTCCCGGATATTCGCCTCGTCATCGCCGACGATCTGGTAAGTGACAACGTCGCCGTTATCGGTATCTTCAAGCACCACCGTCGAGCCGAATACACAGCGCCCGTCAGCATTGATGGTTCTGGGATCGATGATCTGCGCGCTACCCAACTTGAATTCCAGCTCGACAATACGCCCTTCAACGAACGACTGACGTTCTTTGGCGGCATCGTATTCGGCATTTTCCGATAGATCGCCTTGCGCGCGCGCCTCGGATATCGCGTTGATCACCGACGGGCGCTCTACCGTCTTCAAACGATGTAATTCCTGGCGCAGTAGCTCTGCGCCTATCGCCGTCAATGGGACTTTGCTCATGCTGATACTTCCTTATGGTTTGTTAGTCTTACTGTGTCACAAAGCGCTGAAGGGCGCATTGCGGCGTTAAAATCAGGCTCAAAATGCGGGGTCGCGTAGCGATAAACTATATGTAAACTCCGCTTCTTCGCCTGATTTTGCCTTGCACTGCATCCCTTGATCGCTTTCTGACACAGTAAGATCAGGTCAAACGCCGATGCAGCGATTGCACATCGTACACTTGCAGTTCTGCCAGATGCTGCATTCCGAGGCAGGCGGCACGCGCGCCGGCCAGCGTGGTGTAGTACGTAACGCGCCCCTGCAAAGCGGCATGCCTGATGGAATAGGAATCCCGCATTACGCCGGGTTTGCTGTCCACGGTATTGATGATAAGTTTGACCTCGCCATTTTTGATCATATCCACAATATGCGGCCGGCCTTCCGCCACTTTATTGACCAGCGTCACGGCGACACCCGCATTCTTGATCACCGATCCCGTGCCACGGGTAGCGAGAATGGTGAAACCCAATTGAGTCAGCGAACGGGCGATTTCCACCACGCCCGATTTATCCGCTTCGCGCACGCTGATGAATGCTTTGCCATCCTTGGGCAATTTGATGCTGGCGGCCAGTTGCGATTTGACGAAGGCTTCGGCAAAGGTATCGCCCACGCCCATCACCTCGCCGGTAGATTTCATCTCCGGCCCGAGTATCGTGTCCACGCCGGGGAATTTGATGAACGGAAATACCGCCTCCTTCACCGAGTAGTACGGCGGGATCACTTCTTTGGTGATGCCCTGCTGCGCCAACGACTGCCCGGCCATGCAACGCGCCGCGATTTTCGCCAGCGGCACTCCGGTGGCCTTGGACACAAAAGGCACGGTGCGCGAAGCGCGCGGATTGACTTCCAGCACATACACCGTGCCGCCCTGAATCGCGAACTGCACGTTCATCAGGCCGACCACATTGAGCGACTTCGCCATCGCCACCGTCTGGCGGCGCAATTCGTTCTGCATCTCCGCCGACAGGCTGAACGGAGGCAAGGAGCAAGCCGAATCACCGGAATGCACGCCCGCTTCCTCGATGTGTTCCATGATGCCGCCGATAACGACTTGCACGCCATCGGACACCGCATCCACATCTACCTCGATCGCGTCATTGAGGAAGCGGTCGAGCAGGATAGGCATACGCTCTGGATAAGTCTTGGACATCTCCTCGGCATCGCGCATGTAGCGTTCGAGATCGGATTGCGCATGAATGATCTCCATGGCGCGTCCGCCCAGCACATTGGATGGGCGCATCACCAGCGGATAACCGATTTCGGCTGCGCCCGCGACTGCATCTGACACGTTGCTGGCGGTACGATTGGGCGGTTGCTTCAGATTCAATTCGCGCAGCATGGCCTGAAAACGCGCGCGGTCTTCCGCCATGTCGATCATGTCCGGCGTGGTGCCGATGATGGGCACGCCGTTTTTCGCCAAACCATGCGCCAGTTTGAGCGGTGTCTGCCCGCCGTACTGCACGATCACGCCGATGGGTTTTTCCACCGCCACCACTTCCAGCACGTCTTCCAGCGTCAGCGGTTCAAAATATAAACGGTCGGAGGTATCGTAATCGGTGGAAACAGTTTCGGGGTTGCAGTTGACCATGATGGTCTCATAGCCGTCCTCGCGCATCGCCAGCGCGGCATGCACGCAGCAATAGTCGAACTCGATGCCCTGACCGATCCGGTTCGGTCCGCCGCCCAATACCATGATTTTTTTGTTGCCGGTCGGCTGCGCTTCGCACTCTTCCTCGTAAGTCGAATACATGTAAGCGGTGTTGGTGGCGAACTCGGCGGCACAGGTATCCACTCGCTTGAACACCGGACGCACACCCAGCGCATGGCGGTAAGCGCGCACCGATTCATCGTCGATGCCCAGCAAGGTCGCCAAGCGCGCATCGGCGAAACCGCTGCGCTTCAAGGCACGCAGATCATCCGCGCTCAAGCTTTCCAAAGTGCGTCCTGCCAGCGATTTTTCCTGGCGGATCAAGTCTTCGATCTGCACCAAGAACCACGGGTCGATTTTACTGACATCAAATACTTCTGCCACGCTCATGCCAATGCGGAACGCGTCGCTCACCGCCCAGATGCGGTCCGGGCCGGGATTGCCGAGTTCGGACACGATGGCTTCGCGGTCGCTGAATTTGCTGTCCAGCCCGTTCACGCCGACTTCCAGTCCGCGCAGGGCTTTTTGGAACGACTCCTGGAAGGTGCGGCCTATCGCCATCACCTCACCCACCGATTTCATCTGCGTGGTCAGACGGTCGTTGGCTTGCGGAAATTTTTCGAATGCGAAACGCGGAATCTTGGTGACGACGTAATCTATGGTCGGCTCGAACGAG
>CAZMWC010000201.1:0-4544 GCA_964569805.1 uncultured Gallionella sp. | reverse complement strand
CTACAGAAAAAGTGCTTGTCTCCGAACAGAGTATCTACGCCACATCAGTTTGAATTGCACCCTACCTCTACTTTGAATTTTTTAGAGGTGCCCTTTAATCTTTCTCCAGCCAATCCAGCAGGAATGCCCATTGCTCCAGTTCGCGCTCCGCGAGATGGTGCGGCAAGTCGAACAACGATTTTCCCTCGAATGCGGCGTTCACATAGACCTGTGTCTCGCGCAGATAGGCCAGTACCGGCAGGTCGAGGCTGGCGAGAAAATGTTCCAGCGCCCAGGCGGCTTTGGTGCGCATCTCCATGCGCATACCGACCACGCCGATGTGGCATTTGCTTTTGCGTACCGCCTTTTCTTCGGCCAGTGCTTGCAGGAAGTCGCGGCTGGCTTGCAGATCGAATAAGGATGGTGCGACGGGTACGATAATTTTGTGCGCCAGTTTGATGGCATGAGCAAGGTTTTTGCCATGCAGGCCGGCGGGAGAGTCGATCACCAGCCAGTCATTGGGGCGGCCGTGTTCTCTTTTTGAATCCAGTGTGCGTATTGGCGGCAGGTCGTCGGGGCGTGTGTCCAACCACAATGCGGAGGATTGCTGCCGATCCAGATCGAGCATCGCGACGCGCTTCCCTTGGCCGGACAGATACCCGGCGATATTGACCGACAGTGTAGTTTTACCGCTGCCCCCTTTGGGGTTTGCAATCAGAACGGTTTTCATTTTATGTCACCTATTGATCCGGCACTCATTATCCAAGAATCCGTTCACATTTCGACAAGCTCAATGCGAACGGATTCTTGTGCTTCGACAAGCTCAGCACGAACGGCAATCAGGTTCAAAGCGTGCCATATCATTAATATTGTCAATCCCGGCGATGCCAATTCCCATGCTCGTTGCGCGGCTCATTTTAAACAGCGGTGCGCTGTGGGTGCAATCCAAAGCGCGGATAGGCACACCAACATGAAGAACACAGTAATGGGTATAATCCGCGCCCATGTTGATTCTACGCGGACTTTATTCTTTTGACACCCGGCCTGTTGCGCTCACCATCGGTAATTTCGATGGCGTGCATCTGGGCCATCAGGCATTGCTGAACGAGTTGCGCGCGACGGCGCAGGCGCGCGGGCTGCAAACGGCGGCGGTGATTTTCGAACCGCATCCGCGCGAATTTTTTACGCCGCAACAAGCGCCGGTGCGGCTGACCAGTTTGCGCGAGAAGCTCGAATTGTTCGCCTCCATGGGGATAGACCGGGTGCATGTGTGCCGTTTCAATACACGTTTTTCGCAGATGAGTGCGGCGGATTTCATTCATGCCCTGCATGAAAAACTGTCGGCCAGATTTGTGTTGATCGGTGATGATTTCCGTTTTGGTAGCGGCCGTGCCGGCGATTTTGGACTGATGGAAAAAATTGGCTTGCAGCACAGTTTTGAGGTGCGGGCAATGCATAGTGTGATGCATGGCGTGGTACGTATTTCCAGCACTGCGGTGCGCGCCGCATTGGCGGAGGGCAATATGCGTGTGGCGCAGTCCTATCTGGGGCGGCCATACAGCATCAGCGGGCGTGTCGAGCATGGCGATGGCTTGGGCAAACGATTGGGTTTTCCGACTGCCAATATCCAGTTAAAACACAATCGTCCGCCACTATCCGGTATTTTTGTGGTGCGCGTGCATAGTGAAGACCGGTCTTCCATGCGGGGTGTGGCGAGTCTGGGTGTGCGCCCGACCGTGAAGCGGGGTGGCAAAGCGGTGCTGGAAGTGCATATATTCGATTTCTCGAACCAGATTTACAACAAACACATGCGCCTGGAATTTCTGCACAAGCTGCGCGATGAAGAAAAATACCCCGATCTGGAAACGCTGACGCAGCAAATCGCGTTGGATGTGGAAAATGCGAAGCAATGGTTCAAACAAAATGACTGATTACCCGAAATGACCGATTACAAAGCCACCCTGAATCTTCCCGATACCCCGTTTCCGATGCGCGGCGATCTCGCCAAGCGTGAGCCGCAGATGCTGGCGCGCTGGCAGGAGCAGCAACGCTACCAAAAAATACGCGCGGCCAAACAAGGCAAGCCGAAATTTATCCTGCACGACGGCCCGCCGTACGCCAACGGCGACATCCACATCGGCCATGCGGTAAACAAAATCCTCAAGGACATCATCGTCAAGAGCAAGACATTGAGCGGCTTTGACGCGCCCTACGTGCCGGGCTGGGATTGCCACGGCCTGCCGATCGAGTTGCAGGTGGAGAAGAAACACGGCAAGGCGATCCCGCCCGCGCAGTTCCGCGAGCTGTGCCGCGCCTACGCGAAGGAGCAGATCGAGCGCCAGAAAAAAGACTTCATCCGCCTCGGTGTGCTGGGCGATTGGGATCATCCCTATCTGACGATGGACTTCAGAACCGAAGCCGACATCATGCGCGCGCTGGGCAGCATCTATGAGCGCGGCTATTTGTACCAGGGGCGCAAGCCGGTGAACTGGTGCCTGGATTGCCAATCGGCGCTGGCCGAGGCGGAGGTGGAATACGAGGATAAGACTTCGCCTGCAATTGACGTGGCTTTTGAGTTTAGTAATACGGCAGGGCATGCTCATGATGCTCAGCAAAAGTTTGACTTCGTGAGTGAGCAGGCAGATTACGATTCTCGTGGAAAAATTATCAGTATTGTCATTTGGACAACGACACCTTGGACTCTACCGGCAAATAAAGCAGTTTCTGTCCACCCGGAATTGACCTATGCCTTAGTCAAGTGTGATCAAGGTGGGGAACAGAAGTATTTGGTATTAGCCGAACCCATGGTGGTTTCCTGCATGGCTCGTTATGGAATTACCTCATTCGAAATAGTGGGGACATGTCGTGGCAAAGAGCTTGAATTATTGAAGCTCCAGCATCCGTTCTATAGTGACAAGGTTGATGTTATTTGTGGCGATCATGTCACAACTGAAGCTGGCACAGGGGCGGTGCACACCGCGCCAGCGCATGGCCTGGACGATTATTTCGTCGGTCAGAAATACGGCCTGTCGAACGACAACCCGGTCGGCGACGACGGCAAATTCATCTCCACCACGCCGCCCGCTGGCGATACCCCGCTGGCTGGCGTGTTCGTGTGGAAGGCGAACGATATCGTGCTGAATGCGCTGCAAGCCAGCGGCCATTTGCTGCACATGGAGAAAGTGCAGCACAGCTATCCGCATTGCTGGCGGCACAAGACCCCGATCATTTTCCGTTCCACACCGCAGTGGTTCATCGGCATGGACAACACCGCCTATCCGATAGCGGCAGATGCAGAGAAATTGGTGAGGGAGGGCAGGTCTCAAGCAGCGCATGACGGCGCTGCCTTGCGTGATCTCGCCAACCGTGCCGTTGAGCAGACCGAATTCTTCCCTGCCTGGGGGCGTGCGCGCCTCGAAGCGATGATCAAGAACCGCCCGGACTGGTGCGTGTCGCGGCAGCGCAACTGGGGTGTGCCGATGCCGTTTTTCGTGCACAAGGAAACGATGCAGCCCCATCCGCGCACGCCGGAATTGCTGGAACGGGTGGCCAAACTGGTCGAGTGCGACGGTATCGAGGCATGGTTTGATCTGAACTCGGTGGATATGCTGGGCGAGGAGGCGGCGCATTACAAGAAGCTTACCCATACGCTGGACGTGTGGTTCGATTCGGGTGTTACCCATGCGTCCGTATTGCAGCGTCGCGCGGAATTGCACTTGCCAGCCGACCTCTATCTGGAAGGCTCCGATCAGCACCGTGGCTGGTTCCAGTCGTCGTTGCTGACCGGCTGTGCCATCAATGGCAGCGCGCCTTTCAAAGCCTTGCTCACGCATGGTTTCGTGGTGGATGGCAGCGGCCACAAAATGAGCAAATCCAAGGGCAACGTCATCGCGCCGCAGAAAATTCTGGACACGCTTGGTGCCGACATCCTGCGGCTATGGGCGGCCTCGACCGATTACTCCGGTGAGCTGACCATTTCCGATGAAATCCTGAAACGTGTGGTGGAAAGCTATCGCCGCATTCGCAATACGCTGCGTTTTCTGTTGGCCAATATCGACGATTTCGATACGGAGCAACATGCCATGCCGGTAGGCGACTGGCTGGAGATTGACCGCTACGCGCTGGCGATGGCGCAGCGTTTGCAGGACGAGGTGCAACAGGATTACGCACGTTATGAATTCCATCTGATCGCGCAAAAATTGCAGACTTTCTGCTCCGAAGCCTTGGGCGGGTTTTATCTGGATATTTTGAAAGACCGTCTGTATACCGCAGGAAAAAATTCCGCTGCACGCCGTTCTGCGCAGAACGCGCTGTATCACATCACCCATAGCCTGGTGCGCCTGATCGCGCCGATTCTCAGCTTCACTGCCGAGGAAGCGTGGGAGACGTTGACCGGCAAACAGGACGCGAGCGTGTTCACCGGTGAATGGCATCAACTGCCCGATGCGCAACTGGACGGCGAAGCGATAGCTGCATGGCTGAAAATCGAGGCTTGGCGCGCCAAAGCCAACAAACAGCTGGAAGAGGCGCGCGCTGCCGGGCTGATCGGCTCGGCGCTGGCCGCC
>CAZMWC010000200.1:0-4598 GCA_964569805.1 uncultured Gallionella sp. | reverse complement strand
CCTGGATCAGGTCGAGGAATTGCAGGCCGCGGTTGGTATATTTCTTGGCGATGGAAATCACCAAGCGCAGATTGGCCTCGATCATGTCGCGTTTGGCGCGGCGCGCCTTGGCCTCCCCATTGGTCATCTGCTTGTTGATTTCCTTCAGATCCTTGATCGGGATGCCAACACGTTGCTCCATATCCAATAGTCGTTTCTGCTGCTCGACGATGGCATGTTGATAACGTTCCAGCAATTCACTGTAAGGTTTTTTCGCTTTTATTTCATGCGCGACCCATCCCAGATTTTCCTCATTGCCGGGGAAGGTTTTAATGAAATGCGGGCGTGGCATTTTGGCCTTGTTTACGCACATGTCCTGAATGCTGCGCTCGCTGCGGCGTACTTCTTCAACCAGGCCGCGCATGGTGTCACACAAGGCATCTACCTGTTTGGCGGAGAAGCGGAAACCCATCAGCTGGTCGGAGATACCGGACTGAAACTTGTCATACTGCTTGCTGCGATAACCATATTTTTCGTAAGCCTTGCCCATCTTGGCGAACAAGTCTGAAATGATGGAGAAACGCGCCAATGCATCGGCCTTTAGCTGTGCCAGATTGGCAGCAGCAGCGGCGGCTGTGGCTTCTTCGTCTTCTTCTTCATCCTCCTCCTCGACGGCTGCTTCGCTCTCTTCCTCGTCTTCTGCGCCGAGGATCGCCTCATCTTCGCTATCCACAAAGCCATCGATCAGCTCATCGATGCGCATCTGGTCGCTTTCAATTTTTACGGCCAATAGCAAGATTTCTGAAATCGTGGCCGGGCACGCAGAAATCGCCTGGATCATGTGCTTCAGGCCTTCTTCGATGCGCTTGGCAATTTCGATTTCTTTTTCGCGGGTGAGCAGGTCGACCGTGCCCATTTCGCGCATATACATGCGCACCGGATCGGTGGTGCGGCCAAATTCAGAATCTACCGTAGACAGCGCAGCTTCGGCTTCCTCGGCGGCATCCTCATCGGCCACCGCAGGCGCGGTGTCGGTCATGATCAGCGTTTCAGCATCGGGTGCCACGTCGCACACCGAAATGCCCATATCGTTGATCATGCTCACTACGCCTTCGATCTGCTCGACTTCGAGCATGTCCGGCAAGTGGTCGTTAATCTCCGCATAGGTCAGGTAGCCGCGTTCCTTGCCCAGCACGATCAAGGCCTTCAGGCGCGTGCGCCGCGCTTCGATATCTTGCTGCTGGTCAATAACCGGCAGTTCGATGACCATAGCTTGTTTTTTGTCCTGCTTTTTCTTGTCGTTAGGCTTTGCCATATTCAAGTTCCCAATTGCGTTAAGTCCGCAGAAAAGCGGCGAATTATACCTGATTCCGCCAATATTTTATCTACCCCGTGGATTCGCCTTTTGCAAAGGTCGATGAGGCAGGCCTCCAATCATGTTATCGCTATCCTGCAACATGTCGGATGCGAGGGAATCAGCTCATGCCATTCGCATTGCCAGCGTTGCATTATTAGGGTGCGTTGCGTAGTATTCGCCACGGGTAGCATGTCATGCTTTGAGTAAAGGGAGCCTCCAAAACCGCTGCACGGTTTGCTTGCAGATGCGATTAATCTTGCCCTAATGCCAAATTTTGCCCTGATGCCAAATTTTGCAAGAGCCTCCATCAAAACAACCCTGAACGAAATTTTTAGAGACGCTCTCATGACGGCCTTCCTGTTCAAAACTATTTTTCGCGTACTCGCCCTGCTGCCGCTACGCAGCTTGCATGGCTTGGGTGCATTGGTTGGAAGGTTGACTGATGCGGCTTCAAAGCAGTATGCGGCGCGCGCCCGGGAAAATCTGCGGCTGGCCAATTTGACGGTTGGTGAGGCTGATTACCAGAGCGTACTGTCGGCAACCATAGCCGAATCCGGCAAGAGCATTGCGGAGCTCCCTTGGATCTGGTGCAGGCCTTATGACGAGGTGGTCGGCAAGGTTCAGGAGTGTGTCGGGCTGGAATATATCGAAGCTGCGCAAGCGCATGGCAAAGGCATCATTTTCCTCACGCCGCATCTGGGCTGTTTTGAAATTTCCGCGTTATATGCGGCACGCCGCATGCCGATCACCGTGTTGTACCGCCCACCCCGCCTGGGCTGGCTGGAAGGTGTGATGCGCGGTGGGCGCGAGCGCGGGCGGGCGAAGCTGGCGAAGGCCGATGTCAGTGGCGTACGCCTGCTGTACAAGGCACTCAAGCGCGGCGAAGCGATCGGTTTGTTGCCCGATCAAGTGCCTAGCCGGGGTGAGGGTGAGTGGGCAGAGTTTTTTGGCCGCCCCGCCTACACCATGACGTTGGTCGGACGGCTGGCAGAAAGTAGCGGTGCGACTGTATTGATCGCCTATTCCGAGCGACTGCCGCGCGGGCAGGGCTATGTGATTCATGTTGAACCGCTGGTGCTGGATTTCGCCGTAGCGGTTCCCCGGCAAATCAATGCTGCGTTGGAGCGCGTGATCCGTGCTTGCCCGGCGCAGTATCTATGGAGCTACAACCGCTACAAGGTGCCGCGCGGTGTGGAGCCTGCCACCGCACGGGTGATTCATGAATTGCCCATACCGCCGCACGGGTGATTCATGAATTACCCCTCCCAATCGCCACCATGTTGACACGGCTCGGTATTTTCATCCTGTGGCTGCTGCATTTCCTGCCGCTGCCGTTGCTGGCCGCGCTGGGCAATGCGCTCGGCTTGCTGTTGTACGCGCTTTCCGCCGAGCGACGCTTTGTCACGGCCACCAACTTGCGCCTGTGCTTCCCGGAGCTAACGGAAACGCAGCGCATCGCACTGGCCAAGAAAAATTTTCAGTCCTTTGCGCGCAGCTTCATTGAGCGCGGCATCCTGTGGTGGTCGGCACCACAACGCATTCAAGGTCTCGTCAAAGTGGTCGACCATGAACACCTACACGCATTAGCCGGGCAGCCGGTGATCCTGCTGGTGCCGCATTTTGTCGCGCTGGATGTGGGCTGGTCATGGCTGACGCAGCGGGGCGATCTGGTCAGCGTGTATTCCAACCAGAAGAACCCGGTGTTTCACCAGAAGCTGCTCGAAGGCCGCCTGCGCTTTGGCAGTTCGCGGCTCTATTCGCGCCAGCAAGGCTTGCGCCCTGTCATCAAGGCGATGAACACGGGTCATCCGTTTTACTACCTGCCCGACCAGGATCAGGGTATCCGCGACGGCGTATTTGCGCCGTTTTTTGGCGTGCCGACTGCAACGCTGACCGCATTGCCGCGTCTAGCCGGGATGACAGGAGCCAAAGTTGTGCCACTGACTGTGCGAATGTTGCCGAATGGCGCGGGTTATGAGCTACGCTTCTACCCGGCGTGGGAGAATTACCCGTCCGGCGATCTGGCCGCCGACACGCGGCGCATGAACGAATTCATCGAGGAGCGCGTGCGCGAAATGCCGGAGCAGTATTTCTGGTTGCACAAGCGGTTCAAGACAAGGCCGAAAGGTGAGAAGAAGTTTTATTGAGTTGGTAGCTGGTAGCCTGTAGCTTGTAGCAAAACCGGGATTGGCTACCCGCCACGAGCTACGAGCTACCTGCTAAGGAGTTTTCATGAAATATCACGACCTGCGCGATTTCATCGCACAACTGGAATCCATGGGCGAGCTCAAGCGTGTCACCGCGCCAGTCTCGTCACATCTGGAAATGACGGAAATCTGTGACCGTGTGTTGCGCGCGCAGGGGCCGGCACTACTGTTTGAGAATGTGACGGGACATAAGATGCCGGTGCTGGCGAACCTCTTCGGCACGCCGCGCCGCGTGGCGCTGGGCATGGGTGAAGAGAATATCCAAGCTTTGCGCGACGTGGGCAAACTGCTCGCCTACCTGAAAGAACCGGAGCCGCCCAAAGGCTTGAAGGACGCGTGGGACAAATGGCCGCTGCTGAAGCAGGTGCTCAGTATGTCGCCCAAAGTATTGTCGAGCGCACCTTGTCAGGAAGTAGTGTGGGAAGGCAGCGAGGTGGATTTGGGCAAGCTGCCCATTCAGCACTGCTGGCCCGGCGATATCGCACCGCTGATTACCTGGGGGCTGGTCGTCACGCGCGGACCGAACAAGCCGCGCCAGAATCTCGGCATCTACCGTCAGCAGGTGATTGTACCGAACAAGGTCATCATGCGCTGGCTGGCGCATCGCGGCGGCGCGTTGGATTTTCGCGACTGGTGCGAGAAGCATCCGGGCCAGCCGTTCCCGGTCGCGGTGGTGATCGGTGCCGATCCTGCCACGATACTCGGTGCCGTCACGCCGGTGCCGGATTCTTTGTCCGAATACCAGTTCGCCGGGCTGTTGCGTGGCAGCAAGACCGAACTGGTGAAGTGTATCGGCAGCGATTTGCAAGTACCCGCCTCCGCCGAGCTCGTGCTGGAAGGTGTGATCCATCCCGGCGAAACCGCGCTCGAAGGCCCGTATGGCGACCATACCGGCTACTACAACGAGCAGGATAAATTTCCAGTATTCACCATCGAGCGCATCACCATGCGGCGCGATCCGATCTATCACTCCACCTACACCGGCAAACCGCCCGACGAGCCGGCGATGCTGGGTGTCGCGTTAAATGAAGTGTTCGTACCGCTGCTGCAAAAAC
>CAZMWC010000199.1:0-4598 GCA_964569805.1 uncultured Gallionella sp. | reverse complement strand
GCCGCGCCAGCTCGCGTAGGATGGGTTGAGCGCAGCGATACCCATCGCCGGATGATTCGAACAGAATGATGGGTATCGCTGCGCTCAACCCATCCTACCTTGCTGATTGACAGGCTGTCAGGCCGGAGCCGGTGTGCTGTGACGTTATGTTATGCTCCGCTGCGATTTGGTTTGCCACTTACTCCCATGAGATTCTTTTTGCTGTTCTTATTGTTGATCGCTTTACCCGCGCTGGCTGGCCGGGCTGCGCCAGCGCCACCGACAGGGCGGATGGCCGGTGGCGCATTATTTGCGGACGATGCAGATTTTCTCGCTGCGCGCGATGCGTTTCGCGCCGGTGACGCGGTCAAGTTGGAGCGGTTCGCGCCGCGTTTGAAAAAGGTGCCGTTAGAGGTGTACGTCAGTTATTACCAATTGCGTCTCGGGATGGATAACGCTGATGCAAAGCTCGCTCTGGGCTCAATCGAAGGCGCGGTAAATAACTTTCTTTCCCGCCCGGAAGATACGCCGATAATCGATAAATTG
Source organism: uncultured Gallionella sp. (assembly GCA_964569805.1). Lineage (GTDB taxonomy): Bacteria > Pseudomonadota > Gammaproteobacteria > Burkholderiales > Gallionellaceae > Gallionella. The sequence continues at coordinate 4,073 of CAZMWC010000199.1, read as the reverse complement.
CGCGGTGAATGGTTAAGGCTGCTCGGCAAGAATCAGCAATGGGATAGGTTTGATGCGGAATATCCGCGCCTGCTTAACGAAGATACCGAGCTGACCTGTTATGCCTTGCAATCGCGCCTTCGTGCCCAGGAACAAGCCGCATTGCGGGAAGCCCGCGGACTGTGGTTCAACGGCAAGGGGCAGCCGGAAAGTTGCGGCGCGGTATTTGAGGCAGCCTTGGCCAACGGCATCATCGGCGAGCCGGATATCACACAGCGGTTGCGTTTGGCATTGGAGGCGGGCAATGTGACACTCGCCAAACAACTTGCCGAGCGTCTGACCGGCAGCGCTGCAGTATCGCCCGCCATATTGGAAAAAGCGGCGGCCGATGCGGATCGTTATCTGGAAAGAGCGGCGCTGGACAAGGCGAATGAAGGCCAGCGTGCCGTCGCATTATTCGCTTTGCACCGCCTGGCGAAACAGTCACCGGATATTGCCATTGCGCGCTGGGACAAAATTGCCGCGCACTTTCCAGAAGCAGAGCAGCATTATTTTTATGGCCGTTTGGCCTACGAAGCGGCGCGCCAGCAGGATGTTCGCGCGTTGCAATGGTACAAGGCAGCGGCGAATACGGCGCTCAATGAGCAACAATCGGCATGGCGCGCGCGCGCCGCATTGCGGGTGCCAGATTGGCCGGAAGTATTGGCAAGCATCAATGGGATGAGCGGGCAACAGCAGCGGGAAGCGGCCTGGCAATACTGGAAGGCGCGCGCCTTGCAAGCGTTGGGCCAGCCTGTCGAAGCGACAAAATTGCTCGCGCCGTTGAGCGGCGAATACAATTTTTACGGGCAGTTGGCCAACGATGAATTGACCGGCTCACCGGTCTTGAGCGCAACCGCGCCCGCCTACAAACCGGGCAAGCAGGATATTACGGCGATGCTGGCGTTGCCCGGTATCCAGCGCACACTGGCGTTGTATCGCATGGATATGCGCGGTGAGGCATTGAAGGAATGGCGTTGGGTGCTGCGCAATTTTAACGATCAGGAGTTGCTCACTGCCGCAGAGATCGCGCGGCGCAACCAGATGTATGACCGCGCCATCGGCGCCGCCGACATGACCGTTAACGTGCACGATTTCAGCATGCGTTATCTCGCGCCCTACCGGGGTGAATTACAGAAACATATCCGCGAAAACCAGCTGGAAGAGGCTTGGGTTTACGGCCTGATGCGCCAGGAAAGCCGCTTTGCCACCAGCGCAAAATCCAATGCCGGCGCGGCGGGGCTGATGCAGATCATGCCGACCACAGCACGCTGGATAGCGAACAAACTGGGTCTGAAAAATTATAGGCACTCATTGATTCATCAACTCGACACCAATTTGCGTCTTGGCACTTATTACATGAAAACGGTATTGTCATGGTTTGACGGCAGCCCGGTGCTGGCTTCGGCGGCATACAATGCCGGACCCAGCCGGGCGCGGCTATGGCGCGGTGAGACTCCGCTGGAAGGCGCGATCTATGCCGAAACCATACCGTTCGATGAAACGCGCGACTATGTGAAAAAAGTGATGAGCAACACCGTGTATTACGCCGGACAATTCGATGCGCCGCAGCGCCCGCTCAAGCAGCGCATGGGCATCATTGCGCCCAAAAATCCGGCAAACCAGCAACCGATCCCCGATGAAAAATAATGCCAGAATCTACTGTGTAGGCGGTGCGGTGCGCGATCAACTGCTGGGTCTTCCGGTTCAGGATCATGACTGGGTGGTGGTCGGTAGTACGCCGGAAGATATGGCGGCACAAGGCTTTCAGCCGGTAGGCAAGGATTTCCCGGTATTCCTGCATCCGCAGACGCACGAGGAATATGCGCTGGCGCGCACCGAGCGCAAGACTGCGCCGGGCTACAAGGGCTTCACCATCCATGCATCGCCGGATGTCACGCTGGAGCAGGATCTGCTGCGGCGCGACTTCACCATCAACGCCATCGCCCGGGAAATTGATGACAAGCAAGGCGGGGGCAAACTGATCGACCCGTACAACGGCCTCGCCGATCTGCGCGCCGGCGTTTTGCGCCACGTCAGCGCGGCATTCGGCGAAGACCCGGTGCGCATCTTGCGCGCCGCCCGTTTTGCGGCACGCTTCGGTTTCAGCATCGCGCCCGAGACTCTGGCGCTGATGCGCGACATGGTGAATAACGGCGAAGTCGATGCGCTGGTATCAGAGCGCGTCTGGCAGGAACTGGCGCGCGGCCTGATGGAAAAAACACCGTCGCGTTTTTTTGAGACACTGCGCAGTTGTGGCGCGCTGGCAAAAATATTTCCCGAGGTGGACGCGCTGTTCGGCGTGCCGCAGCCGGAAAAATATCATCCCGAAATTGATTGCGGCATCCATACCCTGCTGGTGGTTGATGATGCCGCACGGCATGGCTATGCGCTGGAGGTACGTTTTGCAGCACTGACGCATGATCTCGGCAAGGCAACGACCCCCGAAGAAATTTTGCCGCGCCATATCGGGCATGAGCCGCGCAGCGTCGAATTGGTGAAGAAACTCTCGCGGCGATTACGCGCGCCCGCCGAATGCCGCGACCTCGCGCTGTTGGCGGCGCGCTATCACGGCGACATCCACCGCGCCTTTGAATTGCGCGCCGGAACCATCATCAAGCTGTTCCAATCCGCCGATGCCTGGCGCAGGCCGGAACGTTTTGGGCAGTTGCTGCAAGTCTGCGCATCAGATACGCGCGGCCGCACCGGACATGAAAAAGACGACTATCCGCAGGCGGGGTATTTGCTGGAATTATTGTCGGTAGCGCGCGCGGTGGATGCCGGCGAGATCGCCGGACAATGTGCCGACAGCGGTGCCATCGCCGCCGCCGTGCGACAGGCACGCGAGGCGGCGATCGCGGTATTGGTCACAAAGAAGCACAGCGCATAATTGCGCCATGCGCATGAAAAACAATCGGGCGCAATTTCATTGCGCCCTACCTTGCTAACAGTAAAAATGGGCATCCGTAGGGGCGATACCCTCATTGCCCGGGTAATGCGCGAATTGGGTGCGGGCGATTCGTGAATCGCCCCTACGACAGGACGAAAAAAACGGGCATCCTGAGATGCCCGTTTTCAACAACCAGGAAACGGTGTTCTGTCTCCTATTACCATTTCCATCAATTCATGCGTGCATTAGAAATCATGCACCAGGCCGAAGGACAATGCGGTTGGATCGGTATTTACGCCAGCTGTTAGATTGGCACCGTGGCCGGAGCCGGACACCTCATACGTGCCCAAAGTGTCATTGCTGACACGGGAATAGGCAACATACGCGGTGGTGCGCTTGGACAGGCTGTAATCGTAGCCGACAGTAACCATGTCTGCGCCGTCATTGGTGGAGGTGGCATTGGTAATACCGTCACCGGCACGTGTGTATTGCGCCTTGATCTTGCTCTTGCCGGTCACATTGTAGCTGCCGCCGATGGTTGAAACATTGTAGTCAACACCGGTAACGTTGCCGTTATCGGAATATTTCACATATTGCGCAACCACTTTGCCCGCGCCGAAATCATAACCGCCGGCAATCGAAGTAGCTTCCGCGTCAGGGTTAGTATTTGCCGTGGCATGAGCTTGGCTGAGGTGTGTCAAGGTCACATACATCGGGCCATTTTTGTAGTTTGCCTTCAACGCGAAGGAGCTATCGAAATTATCGTCAGCACCCTCACCAGCAGTGCCAACGCCACCCGGTGTAACATAGGTAATGGAAGCATCAAAGCCGTTCATGTTCGGCGTGGCATACTTGATGGAGTTGTTAGCACGGCCACCTTGATCAATCCACACGGAAGGAGCGCCGACTTGGTCGGAGAACATATTGGCATCATGCGCATACAGGTTATGCCAGGCTTGACGACCGGCAGTCACGGTACCGAAGCCGCCGCTGATGCCGACGAAAGTATCGCGAACTGAATTCAAAGCGCCTTGAGTGGTTTCACCGTCTGCAGCAATACCGGCTTCCAATTGCCACACCGCCTTCAGGCCATCGCCCAGATCTTCGCTACCCTTGAAACCCAGGCGGGAAGAGTTGTTGGAAACATATGAAGCGGTGTTGTTGG
>CAZMWC010000198.1:4411-4618 GCA_964569805.1 uncultured Gallionella sp. | reverse complement strand
CCGCCACGGATGCTTCGCAACGCCGTGTCCGGCCTGTCATCCTGCAAAAGTGAATTTCTAGAGGTTCCCTTTAGGCAGTAATGGGTATCATCGCCCCGGTCATCGCCTTCCTGCTTGGCACGATGGCATGTAGGGCGGATGAGCGCAGCGTTATCCGCCGGATGTTGGCCTTTCGCGCAACTTCCATTCGGCGGATAACGGCCTGCG
>CAZMWC010000198.1:0-4401 GCA_964569805.1 uncultured Gallionella sp. | reverse complement strand
TATCGCGTAACCCAACATTGTTGAAATTGGGAAGATTTGTTGGGTTGCGCTTCGCTAACCCAACCTACCAAACAGCCGCTGGTACGACAGCGATTATGCCCAGATTGCTTGGCCGAGTGCCATGAGTGCCGGGCACCAGTTGAAGAAGGTCGCATAATGGGCGCATTAAGAAGTGCGGATTACAGGGGCAAGGCCAGTCAGGGCTGGCCCGGCAGAACCTCTATTCCTATCTCAAGCGTTTCGAAATCGTTACGAATTCGTGACAACCGTCATGATTACATGACGCATTTGGCCCGAATCAACTCCGGGCGAAATCTTCCAGCCCGTTATAGTTTAAAGCAAATGTAATATTGCTTTCGGCTGGCATGCTACTTGCGAGATGCTCCTTCAATATGGGGGTTTCCGTTTTTCGAGGAAAAATACCATGATGAGAAACACCATGCAGAAGAAAATCATTGCGGCAAGCGTGGCTGCGATTGTCGCTCAGGGCGGTGGGAAGCCGCCGCCCTGATTTCATCGTTTTGACCCAAAGCGGAGGCGATCAAGGAATTTGGTGGATAGTGTTGCACGATGTCTCCCCCTTGGGAAATCCACCGACTTGCTGCGTCGGGCTGTCTTTGGCCCGGCGCAGTTTTTTCATAGAGGGAACCGTTTTACCGTCTGTCTCACAATCCCGGATATTCCCCGTCGCCCTTGAGCGTGGCCTCGACCACCTTCCGGCCGAGCCGTGGCGCGAACAGCTCGATGAAAGCATAGTCGAAGCTGCGCAGCCAGACGTTGCGGCGAATCGCGAGCCTCGTTGTGTTGGCCTCGAAGGCGAAGCCTGCCGCGACCGCGGCGAGCGCGGCATCGCGCAGCGGGTCGAAGGCCATCTCGGCGATGATGCCGATGCCGATGCCCAAGCCGAGTTCGACATAGGTCTTGATAATGTCCGAGTCGACGGCGGTGAACACGATGTTCGGTGCACCCCCCGCGCGCTCGAAGGCGCGGTCGATGCGCGTTCGGCCGGTGAAGGTCGGGTCGTAGGCGATCAGTGGCCATTGCGCGAGCGCGGCGATCGGGACGGATTTCCTCGACCATGCATTAATAAACCGGGTTCATATTTACGAACCTGCCAGCTGTTTTTTTACGGTACTTTTTAAGGAAAATTACAATGAAAATTATTTTTGCCCTGTTGGTGCTGGCCGCGATTGCCGCTTCTGCCATTGCGGCCTCCTCCCCGCAAAATGCCGACAATGCCAAGCAGGCCGCAACTGCGCCTGCCGGCAAATCGGCTACCGCTATGCCGCTGGGACATATGTCGGACAACACCGTGCCGATTGATCTGGAGAATATCAAAGTCCCGAAGACTGGCGGCCCGGGAGCGCAAACCGTTGCAGAAGTTATTATCAATAGAATCAAACTTAAAGGTGAGGTGGTTGTGATCCGCGGTCAAGTGGTGGGGTTTAATCCTGAAATACTCAATAAGAACTGGATTCATTTGCGCGATGGATCCGGCTCTGCTGCGGATAACACGAATGATCTGCTCGTGACCACCAATGACCAGGCCAAGGTCGGAGATATTGTGGTTGTGAGAGGCGTTGTGCACACCGACAAAGATATTGGATCAGGCTATTCGTATAAGGTATTGATCGAAGATGCGGCGCTGCGAAAATAAGTTTTAGGGTTCCATGAGCGTCAGGCCTCAGTTGAAGAAGGCCGCATAATGAGCGCATTAAGAATGCGGATTACAGGGTCAAGAAGCCAGCGAATGGATTACAACACATTTGTTTGAAAATAACGCTGTGGCATTCGAATATATTTGAGCATTTTACAACCGGAAGCGGCCACACTCAAGATTGGGCTACAAGTCACCAATGCAATATCTGGATGACTGGCTCACCGCTCAACAGCAGGAAGAACTAACAGCACGGAAAAACCTGTGACAGGTATGGTACATACCACCCCCCCCGCTTGCGTATGCAAGCTATTTGAGGAAAGACAAATGTTGAAAAACCTGAAAGTCAAAACGCGGTTCATGCTCGGATTCGGAGTCGCAATTATCTCGAGCGTAATTATCGGTCTTATCGGCTTTACCGCAACGCAACGGCTTGCCGGCACTATCGAGGTGATAGACAAAAACGGCGTACATGCGTTGCAAAGCCTGTCGGAAGTGCAAAATGCCTTATGGGAACTGCGGAATGGAATTTCCCAGTATGTCGCTGTTCCAAAGCCGGAGTCACGGCAAAAAATCATCGCCGATAGCCCGAAGTGGTTCGAGACGATGGATCGCGGCCTGAAACAATTTGGCTCAAGTGACCTGACGCCGGAAGCGCGCGCGGCTTTTGTTGCGCTCAGCGACATTTACGCTCAATACAAAGCAAAACGGTCTGGCTGGTTCGAGCTGATGGAGGCCGGCAAGACCGAAGAGGCTGCCGAGTATCGTGCCAAGACTATCCTGGTGTCGGGTGCTGGCACAGTGAAGGCGCTAAACGCAATGATCGACACCCAGGCACAAGCGGTCATAGATATCGAGAAATCAGCCAATCTGCTCGTTACCAGCACCGCCGTATGGATTGTTGCCGTTACCCTGGCCTCGCTGGTGCTGGTCACCTTGACCGGTTACTGGATTGCCCGCGATCTGCTCAAACAACTCGGGGGCGAACCCCATTATGCCGTGGAAGTCACCCAGAAAATCGCGAATGGCGATTTATCCATGGAAATCCGAACCTCGTCAGCCGATGACAGCGATAGTGTGTTGGCATCCATGAAAAACATGCAGCGGCAATTGCGGGGCTTGATCTCAAAAATGGCCGATAACACAGACAGCGTGTTCTCCGCTGCGGGGCAGCTTGCGACAGTGGGACAGAGTGTTTCTGTCAGTTCCGAACAGCAAAGCACGTCGTCTGCTGCCGTGGCGGCGGCAGTGGAAGAGATGACCACCAGCTTGGCTCAGATCACCGAGAATGCGCACGAATCGGAGCAGGTTTCCATGAACTCGGGAGAATTGGCGAATCAGGGAACGGCAGCAGTCGAAGATGTCGTCAATGGCATGGATAGGATCGTCGGCACGGTAAACGAGGCCTCGCAGGCCATCCTTGAACTGGGCAAACAGTCGAACCAGATTTCGCAAATCGTCAAGGTTATTAAGGAAATTGCCGATCAAACCAACCTGCTTGCGCTTAATGCCGCAATTGAGGCTGCGCGCGCCGGAGAGCAGGGGCGTGGGTTTGCGGTGGTGGCCGACGAGGTCAGGAAACTCGCCGAGCGCACTACCCAGTCGACAAAGGAAATCACCAATATGATTGATGGCATCCAGAAAAACACCCAGCAGGCAGTACTGAATATGCGGGGTGCATCGGACGACGTGACCCAGGGCGCGATGTATGCCCGGCGCGCCGGGCAAGTCATGGGAGAAATTCGCCAGGGTTCCGACAAGGTCGTGTCGGCAGTCGGGGAAATCTCCAACACATTGCGCGAACTCGCTGCCGCGAGTAATCAGATTGCCGGTGACGTGGAGAAGATTGCGCAGATGACCGAACAGAATAGCAACTCGGTACAAGAGGTTCACCGTGCGGCTACCGAACTTTCCGGGCTTGCCGGTTCTCTCCGGAAAGACGCGCAATTTTTTAAAGTATAGAGCAAGGCAGGTTCGGGTTAGACCATGATATCCAGCATCGATTACTCCACATTTTTTGAAAATAACCTGATAGCCATTTTTATCATTTATGGTGTCAGCTTTTTCTACTTATTCCTGTCTCTCCTGTTCAGCTTCAGGCCGCTGAGGGCGATGGGGCTTGCTGCCGCTTTTAGCTACCTCATGCTGTTCGCGCTCACCCACGCGATAGCCGAGTGGATGGATGCGTACCTGCAATACATGCTGCTCGTGCATGGACAAGGGGCCAGCGCCCAATTCTCTTACGTGCGGCTCATCCTGTTTGTGCTTTCCTTCCTCTTCATGTTCGCCTTTGGTCTCAAGATAAACCAGGACATGGAGCAGATACCTGCCAAAGTTTACAGGCGCTTTCTCGGGTTCGCCGCCTTGCTGTTCTTTCTGATTGTCCCTGCCTATTTCTGGAATGGCCTGCCGGAGATGAAAAATCTGGAGATCGTGTTCAGAAACCTCTTGGGCTTTCCCGCCGCGGTCATTGCCGGCATAGGGCTTTATAAACTGTCGCGCAACCATTACGAAAAAATCCTTCCGCTCGGCTACGGCTGGTATTTCAGATGGTGCGGGTACCTCTTTATCGCTTATGGCATATTGGCGGGACTCGTTGCCCCGAAGGGCGAGTTTCTATTGTCGCCTTATATCAACAATGAATCATTTTTTTCCTTTACCGGCGCTCCAATCCAGCTATTCAGAACCACTGCGGCATTATTTATCGCCTACTTCCTGATCAGGGCGATGGCGCTCCGGATATC
>CAZMWC010000197.1:0-4632 GCA_964569805.1 uncultured Gallionella sp. | reverse complement strand
CAGATGTAAAAATGGCTCGGCATTATGTTTCGTAATTAATGGGTTTATATACTAGGGGCGGGAAGTGGTCGCAAAAAGGCGGCTTGAATACTCCTTCGCTGCGGGTGATGATCTGGAATCAATTCAGCGTTACATCGCCGCGGGCAACCCCAAAGCAGCGGCGCAAGTTATCGAGAACATCATGGCCGCTGCGGACAGCCTGATCGACTTTCCAATGTTGGGAAAACCATGGCGGCGTGCAGGAACACGCAAACTGGTTCTGATGAAATATCCTTACTCAATCATTTATCGACTCACGCCTGTTACGGTGTTTGTTTTGACCGTTGCGCATCAATCGCGCAAACATACGGGGAGTGAGAAAAAATAGCACGCAACCAGCGGATCGATGGAGTCTGCCCCCCATCGATTACGCGCCTCACGCGGTTGGCCGTGCTGGATGGTTCGTTGCTACTGGGCAGTATTGGTGCAATCAGCGATGATCGGCTGAAGAATGTGCGCCAGCGGCTGGCAAAGTGGGTTGCATCAGAGTGAAGTGCGAGCACGAAAAAATATTGCGAACCCGACCCCAATAATTCCCGCGGGCTATGGCAGTTCTCGGCCATGGGATGCCTCCAATGTCTTAAAACTGATCGAAAACGAGCTTCCCACCTCCGTCGCGCTTGGTTCGAAAGATCACGATGTCACGATTAACGATGTGGGCCATATCAACGATGTCCTCGATGTCGGAATTCTTCATATCGAGACCGAGATACAGTTCCGTTATCTCTTCCGGATGGTATGGAAGCGTAGTCCAGGGCTCCTCATCTTTCCTAATCGGAATAGCTAGGCGATATTCACCTTCATGCTGCCAATCCAGTGTTTTGGTGTGGATGATCCGTTCGACGATCTCTTTGATTCGGGCTTCATGGTCACCAAATAAAGCGCCTGCGATAAAATCAAACGTATCTTCATAGAGCGGAGGGCGTTTCTCTCGATATATGACGGGACGAAAGAGCTGGAATTTAGAGTCCTTGGCAAGATTTGGTTGGATTCGCAGAGATACGCCCTTGTGCTTTTCAGCATACTCGGTCCACATGCGCTCCGAGTCTTTGTGGGTAGAGACGCAAAGCACGCGACAACCCTGCATGAACTCGTTGATCTCTGCGATCTGTGCCTGCGCTCTGTCACGGTGGTACTCGATGTCATATATCGGTTTGCCGGAGTTCAACAGTTCGGCCCGAACCAGTTTGGCGGCATCTGGATTCGCTCGGTAAACCTGCTGAATGACCCTGATTTTTTCCTTCATCGGAAAGCTGCATGTGGGCTCCTCGTCAAGGTGCAATAGAATCACATCGGTGAAGCCGCGCGCGATCTTCTTCAGCGATTCTTCGGTGTCCTCGGAGAAGATGCTTTGGATTGTTAGGTCTTCTGTGTCGTTGAAATCGGACGGTTTTGCGTGTTTGAACGTTCTATTCCCAAGCGTTAGCTTCGCGCCTGAAACGTCGAGGTACTTATAAAGCGGCGGGAGAGTCATCTAAGCAAACACCATCTCGTTTCAATTAAACTGGCCAGCATCGTAATTATTTCTGCCCAAACAAATCATCCAGCGGATTCTTCCCCGCAGGCGCACTACCCGAAACTTTCTTCGCGCTGAATTCCTCTTCGATGTTGTCCCGATAAAAACTCCATGCCGCGCTGGAGCTGCTGATTCGGCGCCAGATATCTTCGCCGACACCGCTGTATTGCAGCGTGTCACCGTTGTCGAGCTGTACTTGCAGGATGCGCGCCCGCGCGTCGTAGCCGATGGCGCGCAGTTTGCCGGAGTTGATCTTTTTCATTTTCATCGCATTGGGTATGGCAGCTTCGCGCTCATTTTCATTTTTTCCCAATAGCCTTGCGCTTGCCCGGCGGCAGAAAACTCTCACTACCCACGACTTTCTTTCCCGTCTTCGCCTCCAGTTCCAGCCGCGCTTTTTTGGCGATGCCGCCACCTGTCTTGGCCGCGTCTTCGTTCTCGGTCATGCCCGTGGCTTCGACACTTTCGGCGATCTGGCGGGTGGATAGCTCGGCCAGCGCGGTGAAGATGAGTTCCGCTTCGCTCATGTGGTCGCGCAGGTTATGGGTTTGCAGGCCTTTCAGGTCTTTGTGTTGCTTGACGCTTACACCTGTCCATTCCTGATGGATGATATTGGTGAGGATGGCGAATTCTTCGCCTTGTTTGATGTTGTGGTTCGCCCAGTAGTCGGTGAGTTTGTTGCGCGTTTCCTGCCCGGTCATGCGCTGTTGTATCCACTTTTCGCTGCGCCCGTGTTGTTGCCATGTGGCGCGGGCGCGGCCCAGCGAGAGGGCGGGGTCGGCCATTTCCCGCATGCGTTCGTAGCCGACCTTTGCCAGCCAGAGTTTGATCGGCTCGGCTTTGGGGCTGGGGACGGATTGCACCAGTCGCAACAGGGTTTCGGTGGTGGCGACATCGGTGAGGTAATTTTTTCCGTCGGCGGCGGGCATTTTCAGTTGGTTACATTTTGTAACCGACACATTGCCTTCCTTGCGCAGACGATTTTTCAGCACTTTCCAATAGTTACGGGCAGCTTGGTAATCCGTTTGCTGGGTGAGCACTTGCACGATGTCCACCACGGAGAACCACCATGTTTCGGTGTCTTCGTTATAGATTCGGCGAATCTGGTGTTCTTCAAAGAAGGCGGGTTGGGCTTTCATTTAGATTGAACCTTTGCTGAACAAGTGTTGCTGTCGGCGTTGCTGCCCGCAAGTGCGGGCAGCGGTCCTTGCGCCAGCTCCTGTTCTGGGGATTCCGCCGTGAGCCTCGCGTCGTGCGTGCGGTGCGATGTGCGTGGGGCGGATGTGCGTGGGGTGGATGTGCAAGGTGGGCAGACTTTAGGGGAGGCGGGCGGGGGATGTCAATGCCGATGTGAGGGGCCGATGCGAGGGATTCGGCTGTACGTGCCCGGTCGATGAAGCCGCTCGCGTTGGCGGGCGGGGAGATTGTCGGCGCGGGTATAATGTGCGTCATTTTTCCGCGTTGGAGTCATCTTGTTCAAGATCATCGGTGTCGTTGCTGGCTATTACTTTTTCGGGCTCTTCGGGGCGTTGTTCGGTCTGTTCGTCGGGTCGTTCATCGATCGCGTGCGGGCGTATGGCTCGGGCGGGATGAACCCGTTGCAGAATGCGTTGCGTCAGGCCGTTTTCATCGAGACGGTGTTCATTCTGATGGGCAAGCTGGCCAAGGCCGACGGGCAGGTTTCACAGGACGAGATCGCGCATGCCGAGCAATTCATGCAGAAGCTGGGCATGACTGCGCAGCATCGCCAGCAGGCGATCGCGTGGTTCAAGCAGGGTGCCGATGCGGGGTTCGACATCGAGCCGACGCTGATGCGTTTCATGGCGGTGTGCGGGCACACGAGGAACCTGAGGGAGGTGTTGCTGGCCTATCTGATCGTGATGGCGCTGGCGGACGGGCAATACCATCCGGCTGAAGAGGCATTGCTTACCGATATCGCCGGTCGTCTGGGTTATGGCCCGGTCGCGTTCAAGCAGATGTTGGATATGGTGCGGAACCAGTCCCACTTCGCCGGTGCGCAAGCCAATGCCGAGACGGCGCTGGACGATGCTTACAAGGCTTTGGGCGTGACCAAGGACAGCAGCGACGCGGAGATCAAGCGCGCCTACCGCAAGCTGATGAGTCAGTATCACCCGGACAAGTTGATGGGGCAGGGTGTGCCGGAAGACATGATCGCCATGGCGACCGAACAGGCCAAGGAGATTCAGTTGGCGCATGACCTGATCAAGAAGAGCCGGAATCTTTAAAGGGAACCTAACGTGCATGGCGAGTATGCCACCCCTGATTATGAAACTCGCCATGCCCGAGCACCCTCGCTACGCTCTCCCTCTCCCCAACCCTCCTGACACTTTGTGCCTCATCAGACAAACGCTGATGGCAAAATTTCGCTTTCACTTACAACGCAATCAGGTAAATACCGATGGCATCCTATGCAGGCGATACATATCATTCTCTCGGGTTTCGCCAGTCGAAGCCTCGCAATAAAACCTTAACAATCTCTCCTCCCGTGTTGTTAAGATATTCGCCCCTGTCCTCCCAAGTTCAGGGGCATTTTTTTCAGTGATTCAGATTTATCCAAACCGTCGATCCAAAAACAACATGGATTTTGATCGCCAGCATTGGCACACAGCCGGATGCGGCGTTGCAGCCCATGTAGGTTGGGTTAGCGGGTTTATCGCGTAACCCAACATTGTTGAAATCGGGAAGATTTGTTGGGTTATGCCAAGGCACCTTGTGATTACAAGACAGCAGAGGGATAACGCTGCGCTCACCCGCCCTACATACGATGTTGCTCTGTATTGGAGGGTAAGCAGTTGGATTCCAGTAGTCTGCCCTCGAATGGTGTTATCGTGGGCGGGAATGAAGAATAAATCTGCGTTTCCCTAATAATTATTTTGGGTTAAGGGCGTTTCACTTATGGAACAAAACACACAAGCCTCACCCAATACCAGGCTTGTCACTATCGACCCCGTCACGCGCGTCGAGGGTCACGGCAAGATCACGTTATTACTTGATGCCGAAAAACGCATCCACGAAGCACGCCTGCACATCGTCGAATTCCGCGGCTTTGAAAAATT
>CAZMWC010000196.1:0-4681 GCA_964569805.1 uncultured Gallionella sp. | reverse complement strand
CGACATTGGGTGAAGTGGGTAATTCCGAACACAGTTTGCGCTCTATTGGCAAGGCTGGTGCGATGCGTTGGCGTGGTGTTCGTCCGACCGTGCGCGGTGTGGTGATGAACCCGGTAGATCACCCGCATGGTGGTGGTGAAGGCAAGACTGCTGCCGGGCGTCATCCGGTCAGCCCGTGGGGTGTACCGGCCAAGGGCTTCCGTACACGCCGAAACAAGCGCACCAGCGGCATGATCGTGCGTCGTCGCTTTCAAGTTTAAGGGATAGATATATATGGCACGTTCAATTAAAAAAGGTCCATTTGTTGATGCTCATCTACTCAAAAAAGTTGAGACGGTACGCGCAACCAATGATAAACGCCCGGTGAAAACCTGGTCACGTCGTTCCACGGTTTTGCCTGAATTCGTCGGCCTGACAATCGCGGTACATAATGGAAAGCAGCATATTCCGGTGTATGTGTCCGAAAATATGGTGGGCCACAAGCTGGGTGAGTTCTCGCTGACGCGCACCTTCAAGGGTCATGCTGCTGATAAAAAAGCAGCAGTCAAGAAATAAGGGGGCATGATGAAAACGACTACTGCAGTTGCAAAAAATATTCATCTTTCCGCGCAAAAAGGCCGCTTGGTTGCCGACCAAATTCGTGGCTTGCCAATTGCGCAGGCGCTCAATATTCTGGCCTTCAGCCCGAAGAAGGGGGCTGGTATTATCAAAAAGGCTCTCGAGTCTGCGATTGCCAATGCCGAGCATAACGATGGTGCCGACATCGACGAGTTGAGAGTGACGACCATCTATATTGACAAAGCGGCATCGCTAAAACGTTTTATAGCGCGTGCCAAGGGACGTGGCAACCAAATCGAGAAGCAAACCTGCCATATTACGGTTTGCGTCGGGAGCAAAGGATAAATTATGGGACAAAAAATTCATCCAACCGGCTTCCGGTTGTGCGTTCGCAAAAACTGGGACTCCAAGTGGTACGCCAACAGCAAAAATTTTGCTGATTTGTTGCTTAAAGATATTGAGATTCGCGCATTTTTGAAAAAGAAGCTGGCTACGGCCGGTGTTTCCAAGGTGATCATTGAGCGCCCTGCGAAAAATGCAAAAGTGACTATTTACACTGCGCGCCCCGGCATGGTGATTGGTAAAAAAGGCGAGGATATTGAAGCGTTGCGCGCCGAATTGCGCAAACGTATGGGATTGCAATCTGTCGACTTGGCTATCGAAGAAGTGCGTAAGCCGGAAATTGATGCGCAGTTGATTGCTGACAGCATTACTGCGCAACTTGAAAAGCGCATCATGTTCCGTCGCGCCATGAAACGTGCGATGCAAAACGCTATGCGCCTTGGCGCTCAAGGCATCAAAATCATGAGCGCGGGACGGCTGAACGGTATTGAAATCGCCCGTACCGAGTGGTATCGAGAAGGACGGGTGCCATTGCATACATTGCGCGCCGATATTGATTATGGCACCTCTGAAGCCAAGACCACCTACGGCATCATCGGCGTGAAGGTTTGGGTGTTCAAGGGCGAAATTGGTCAGGAAGTTGCTGCACCCGTTGTCGCTGAACCGGAAAAGAAAGCAAGAAAGTCGGGAGCAAAACATGCTACAGCCAGCTAGAAGGAAATACCGCAAGGAGCAAAAGGGCCGTAACACCGGCATTGCCACCCGTGGCAACAAGGTTAGTTTCGGTGAGTTTGGCCTTAAGGCGATGGCGCGTGGCCGCTTGACGGCACGCCAAATCGAAGCGGCGCGCCGTGCGATGACTCGTCATATCAAGCGCGGCGGACGTATCTGGATTCGCATTTTCCCGGACAAGCCGATTTCCAAAAAACCCGCTGAAGTTCGTATGGGTAACGGTAAAGGTAATCCAGAGTTTTATGTTGCCGAAATTCAACCGGGCAAGATGCTATACGAAATGGATGGCGTGGATGAAACCTTGGCGCGGGAGGCTTTTCGTCTGGCTTCTGCCAAACTGCCAATCGCAACCTCGTTCGTTGTTAGACAGGTAGGTGCATAACATGAAAGCTAGTGAATTGAAGGCCAAACCTGTGGACGATCTGCAACAAGAGCTGCTATCGCTGACCAAAGCACAATTTGGTTTGCGCATGCAGGTTGCAACGCAGCAAATGACCAATACCAGTGAATTACGCAAAGTGCGCCGTGATATCGCCCGCGTAAAAACCGTATTGACAGAGAAGGGTACCCAGAAATGAGTGATGTTAAGACAACAAGCGATACAAAGCTGAAACGCACCCTGACAGGTACTGTCGTGAGCGACAAAATGGACAAAACCGTAACCGTTCTGGTAGAGCGTAAAGTGAAACATCCATTGCTGGGTAAGATCATTCGCGTTTCAAAGAAATACCACGCGCATGATGAAGCTAATGAGTTTCATGCCGGCGACGTGGTAACGATTGAAGAGTGCCGCCCGATTGCCAAAACCAAGAGCTGGCGCGTTGCAAAGCTACTTGAAAAAGGTGCAGCAATTTAATTTAAGTTTTTGCTTGCATCTTTTTGCAATTTACATATACTGCGCGGCTTCGTTTCTGAACCCTCTCCTCAATCCTCTCCCGCAAGCGGGCGAGGAGGCGAACGGTAAGAAGAAATAGTTTTTATCAGCCGCTTGCGGCGACCTAACCCTGACGGGTTCCAAAACTGGCCGCTGTGAGCGGAAAAAGTTGGAGATTAAATAATGATACAAATGCAGTCTGTTCTAAATGTGGCCGACAATACTGGCGCTCGCTCCGTGATGTGCATCAAGGTGTTGGGTGGATCCAAGCGTCGCTACGCATCTGTGGGTGATGTTATCAAGGTGAGCATCAGAGATGCGGCTCCGCGCGGACGCGTGAAAAAGGGCGAAGTCTACAACGCTGTGGTAGTTCGTACCGCCAAAGGCGTACGTCGCTCTGATGGTTCTTTGGTTAAATTTGACGGCAATGCTGCAGTGTTGCTGAATGCCAAGCTGGAACCGATCGGCACCCGTATTTTTGGACCGGTGACGCGTGAGTTGCGTACCGAAAAGTTTATGAAGATCGTGTCGCTGGCACCTGAAGTGCTGTAAGCCCTGAAGTTACGTAAGCAGAGACTGATCGAGTCGAGGAAAATCATGCGCAAAATCAAAAAAAACGATGATGTTATCGTAATCACCGGTAAGGACAGGGGTAGTCGCGGCAATGTGTTGAATGTGCTGGGCGAGTACCTGCTGGTAGGTGGTATCAATAAAGTAAAAAAACACCAGAAGCCTAACCCCGCCAAGGGGTTGACTGGCGGAATTGTGGAAAAAGAATTGCCTATTCATATCTCGAACGTGGCGCTTTACAACGTGGCTGCCAAGAAGGGTGATCGGGTCGGTATTAAAACGCTGGAAGATGGACGCAAGGTTCGTGTGTTCAAGTCCAACGGCGAAATGATTGACGCTTAAGGGGTAACAGAGCATGGCTCGTTTATATGAGTTTTATAAAGACAAGGTCACCAAGGACTTGATGAAGCAGTTTGGCTATAAGTCTGTCATGGAAGTGCCGCGCATCGAAAAAATCACTTTGAATATGGGTGTGGGTGAGGCTGTGGCGGACAAGAAAGTGATGGATTTTGCGGTTGGTGATATGCAAAAGATTGCAGGTCAAAAACCCATTGTCACCATGTCGAAGAAGTCTATTGCGGGTTTCAAGATTCGCGAAGGTTATCCGGTTGGTTGTAAGGTGACATTGCGCAAAGATCGCATGTATGAATTTCTGGATCGCCTGATTTCTGTCGCGATTCCGCGTATACGTGATTTTCGCGGCATTTCCGGCAAATCTTTTGACGGGCGTGGTAATTACAATATGGGCGTGAAGGAGCAAATCATTTTTCCGGAAATCGAGTACGAGAAAATTGATGCGCTGCGCGGCATGAATATTACCATTACCACTTCCGCAAAAACTGATGAAGAAGCCAAGGCTCTTCTGTCGGCATTCAAACTCCCATTAAAGAAATGAGGGATTACTAATGGCTAAGATGGCAGTGATTAACCGTGAGCAAAAACGTCGTGACACCGTAAAGAAATTTGCGGCTAAACGGGCAGAATTGCTGGCAACGATTTCCAATATGAAATTAAGCGAAGAGGAGCGTGCCGCTGCTCGTCTGAAGTTGCAGGCATTGCCGCGCAATGCTAGCCCTGTACGTTTGCGCAATCGTTGCGCTTTGACTGGGCGTCCACGCGGCACTTTCAGGAAATTTGGTTTGGGGCGCACCAAGGTGCGTGAATTCGCGATGAGCGGTGCAATTCCCGGTATTGTTAAGGCCAGCTGGTAGGAGAATTATATGAGTATGAGTGATCCAATCTCCGACATGTTGACGCGCATTCGTAATGCGCAGATGGCGGAAAAAACATCGGTGATTATGCCTTCTTCCAAGCTGAAGGTGGCAATCGCTGAAGTATTGAAAAATGAAGGCTATGTCGATGGCTTTAATGTCATCAAGGGCGAAGGCGGTAAGGCTACGCTTGAAATTGCCCTCAAGTACTATAGCGGGCAGCCGGTAATTGAAAAAATACAGCGTGTCAGCCGCCCTGGTCTGCGTGTTTATAAGGGCTCTGAAGATATTCCTAAAGTGATGAACGGTCTGGGTATTGCCATCGTTTCTACTTCCAAGGGTTTGATGACCGACCGCAAAGCGCGCGCCAATGGTATTGGCGGTGAAGTGCTGT
>CAZMWC010000195.1:0-4720 GCA_964569805.1 uncultured Gallionella sp. | reverse complement strand
CTCCCCACTGAAGCACGAAGTGCCGATCAACTTGCCACTTACGAGCAAAAACATGCCCGAATTCGACCTGATCCGCCATTATTTCACCCGCGCTACGCCGGGCGCGTTGCTCGGTGTCGGCGACGACGCTGCGTTGCTGCAAGTGGGCGCGGGCAACGTGCTGGCGGTTTCCACCGACATGCTGGTGAGCGGCATACATTTCTTCCACGATGCCGACCCGTTTTTGCTCGGGCACAAGACATTGGCGGTGAATCTTTCCGATATGGCAGCGATGGGGGCTGTGCCGCGCTGGGCGACATTGGCCATTGCGTTACCCGGCGCAGACGAGATCTGGCTGGAGAAATTCAGCGCGGGATTTTTTTCGTTGGCGCAACAGCACGGCGTGGAGCTGGTCGGTGGCGATACCACGCGTGGATCGCTCAATTTGTGCGTAACGATCTTGGGCGAAGTGCCTGCACAACAGGCGTTACGCCGTGGCGGCGCACAGATTGGTGATGAAATCTGGGTGTCTGGACAGCTGGGCGATGCGGCGCTGGCGCTCGCTCATCTGCAAGGACGCACCGTACTGGATGAGGCCGCATTCGCCACCTGCGCGGCGCGCCTGCACCAACCGCAGCCACGCGTAGCATTGGGCTTGGCGTTGCGCGGCATTGCCAGCAGCGCGATCGATGTTTCCGATGGTTTGCTCGCCGATCTCGGGCATGTTCTCGATGCTTCGCAAGTGTGTGCGGAGATAGAGTTCGGGGCGTTGCCGGTGTCGGGTTTGTTGAGAGCCCTCTCCCCCAGCTCCTCTGATGAAACCACTAGCCATTCGACTAGGTCGCTAAAAGCCAGCGGCCAAGTCGCTGGTTATCCAGCGAGCGGGAGAGGGGTGCGCGACAGCGCGGGAGAGGGTGCTTTAGCGCAGCATTGCATCCTGTCCGGCGGCGACGACTACGAGCTGTGTTTCACCGTGCCAGCCGCGCGCCATGATGAAGTGCTGCGTATTGCCACGCAGCTTGATCTGCCGCTGTCTTGTATCGGCGGAATTGTTGCGGGAAGCGGTTGTATTGTGCGCGGTTCAACGGGCGAGACCATCAATATCGCGGATGAAGGTTATGACCACTTCCGCTGAATCACCCGCACCGGGCGAGCTACCCACGGGTGAACTAAAAATCCGGCCGTCCTGGCGTTTCCTGTTCAGTCATCCGGCGCATCTGCTGTCATTCGGCTTCGGCAGCGGCCTGGCACGCAAGGCACCGGGCACGTTCGGCACGCTGGCCGCTTTCCCGATGTACTGGTTTCTCGCGCCGCACTTGTCGGATGCGCTGTTCATCCTGATGCTGATCTGCTCGTTTGCCATCGGCGTGTGGGTTTGCGGCATCACCGGAAAAGCGCTGGGCGTACCCGATCACGGCGGCATCGTATGGGACGAAATCGTCGCTATGATGCTGGTGCTGTTCTTCACGCCTCCGGGCTGGGAATGGTCATTGCTCGCCTTCGTGCTGTTCCGTTTTTTCGACATCGTCAAACCGCAGCCGATACGTTATTTCGACAGCACCTGGCACGGCGGCCTGGGCGTGATGTTCGACGACCTGCTCGCCGCCGGTTATGCCCTGCTGTGCATGGCGCTCATCAAGAGCGTGTTGCCGTGAACACTATCCGCCTGCTGGCTTGCATCGCGCTGTGTTGCGCCAGCGGGCTGACGCAGGCAGTCGAATTTACGGCCAAAGTGATTGCCGTGCTGGATGGCGACACAGTGATGGTGAAGCGCGCGAATGGTTTGGTGAAGATACGCCTGGCCGAGATCGATGCACCAGAAAGGGCGCAGACCTTCGGTGAGACTTCCAAGCGTTCGCTGTCCGATATGGTGTTAAACAAACAGGTAAAGATAGTCAGTCAGGCAATCGACCAGTATGGGCGCATGGTTGCGCATCTCAATGTCAATGGGCTGGACGTGAATGCCGAACAGATACGCCGTGGCATGGCGTGGGAGTATTCAAACTACCACAGCAACCATGCGCTGATCGCATTGCAGGAAGAAGCCCGACAGGTGCCGCGCGGCCTGTGGGCACTCAACACTCCCACGCCGCCGTGGGAGTGGCGAAAAGCTCATCCAAACACTGTAACCAACCAGACCCATGCCGCTGCCCCACTGGGCACAGCACCACTTGAAACGGCACCCGGCTTGGCCTGCGGCGGCAAGAAATATTGCTCGGAAATGGTGTCTTGCGAAGAAGCCAGGCATTACCTCACGCAATGTGGCATCAAGACTCTGGATGGCAATGGCGATGGCGTGCCTTGCGAGAAATTGTGCGGTGCCGGGATGTCAAAAAAATAATAACAATCCTAAAAAACGCAGTTGAGGGGTATGTAGGTGCGAATTCATTCGCACGAACAACAGCTTATGTGCGAATGAATTCGCACCTACAAGAGCAACGCAACATCTTGGATAAGCACAACATTCATCATCAGCTGCGGTTTTTAGGATAATTTAAAAGCCGTAGGATGTGGTGACCCTTCGGCTACGCTCAGGACTAAAGGCCTTGCGAACCGCATCATTTGTCACGCGAGCGATGCGGTTCCTTCGTCACCGCATCCTACCACCCTGTTTTTTGGTTCCGGCTCGTCCGGCTCAGGCCTTGCCGAAGCGTTCGAGACCGCTCAATGAAAAGCCGGCAATGTGCGCGGCGATCGCTTCGATCTCCCGGTTGTCATAGTGCAGCTCGGGGTGCAGGCGTTGCAGCACCGGGTGGGAATGGCGGTAATACAGACATTGCCCGAGGATGCTGCGGACGCAATAGCGCAGTTCGGCTTCACTGGCTTCGCCACCCACTATTTCACGCACCAGTTCACCCAGGAATTCATGCAACGGCGCGATCGCTTCGCGCACGATCTGGTCCAGCGCGGGTGTTGGATCGGCCAGTTCGCGCGCCATGATGCGGCATTGCGAGGATGGATTTTTCTCGTCCAGCAGCATCCGCATAAAATCACGGATGAATAGGCGCAACCGCACTCTTGGGCAATCATCCGCCGTGGCATTGGTAACTCGTAAAGCTTCGAGTGGCGCGAAATTCAAGGCTTCAGCAAGCAATCCATCCTTGCTGCCGAAGTGATAGTTCACCGCCGCGACGTTCGCATCGGCACGGCGACAAATCTCGCGCACCGTCGCACCCTGAAAACCGTTGCGAGAAAACACTTCGCGCGCCGCCGTCAATAAACGTGCTCGTGTTTGTTCGTTGGCCGCTCCGGTTTCAATTCCGATCGTCATTTGCCGCTTTCCTGGCGCGCCTTATTTCCTGCCGCATGGCTGCCCTCGCCCGCCAATGCTTTGTAGAGCTGTGCGGCAGCCGATAGCGCGGTGCGCCGCACTTGTGCGCTGCCCTGCTCTGCGGCAAAGGATTCGCGCTGCGCATCCAGCACTTCCAGATGGTTGGCGATGCCTGCCTGATAGCGCGCTTCAACCAGTTTCAAACGCTGGTTTTGCGCTTTTGCATTGGCCTGTTGCGCATCCAGTTGCTCCGCGAGTTTTTCGCGCGCATTCAGCAAATCCGCCACCTCGCGGAACGCCTGCTGGATGGTTTTTTCATATTCCGCAACGGCGATCACCTTGCGCGCTTCGGCCACATCCACGCCGGCAGAGGTGCGCCCGGCATCAAACAACGGCATACTGATAGCGGGTTGAAAACTCCACGCATCGCTACCCGCCTCGAACAGACCGGACAGACTGCGGCTGGCGGTGCCGACGCTGCCGGTCAACGTGATGCGCGGCAGAAATGCGGCGCGCGCCGCACCGATATTGGCATTCGCCGCAACCAGTCGTTGCTCGGCGGCCAGCACATCCGGGCGCCGCAATAACACTTCGGCGGGCAATTCGGCGATCAGCCCGGTGTCTATGCTCTGCTCGGCAAGCGTGCGTCCGGCGGGCAAGTTTTTCATTTCTGACAACGGCTGGCCCAGCAGCAGGTTGAGCAAATTCTCGGCAGCGGCCTGTTGCCGTTCCAGATTCGCGCGCTCTACCAACGCGGCTTGATATGCGCCCTCCGCCTGCAAATAATCCAGATCGCCCGACACGCCCATTTCGCGGCGGCGCGAAACCAGTTGTTTGGTTTCGGCGCGCGTCTTGGCGGTTGCAACGGTGAGTTGCACGCGTTCGCGCAGCTCCAGCAAAGACAGATAAGCATTTGCCACGTCCGCGATCAGCGACAGGCGAAACGCGCGCTGCGCGGATTCGGTGGACAGATAACTCGCCTTCGCGGCTTCGTTCAGGCTGGCCACGCGCCCCCAGAAATCCAGCTCGAACGACACCAGGCTCACGCCCACATCATAGCGTTGCGCGTGCAATTCACTGCCGGTAGTGGATGCGCCAGCCGGGGTCAGCGAAGCATTGCGCCCGGCGTTCAGATTGAGATTCGGCAATCTGTCCGCCTGCTGGATACCGTATTGCGCGCGGGTTTCGGCGATGCGCGCCGTGGCGATACGCAGGTCGCGGTTGTTTTCCAGCGCGGCGGCGATCAAGGCTTGCAAGCGCGGGTCGGTGAAATAATCCCGCCAATCGGTCAACACGATCTCATGGGTGGTTTTTAATTTCACGCTGTCGGGCCATGCTGAAGGAACGGGCGCGGCGGGGCGTTCGTAATTTGGCATCAAGGAGCAGCCGCCCAGCAAGGTTGCCATGATGACGATTCGTAGGCTTTGTAGGAGCGGGCCATGCCCGCGAACCGCTTGGTCGCGGGCATGG
>CAZMWC010000194.1:0-4721 GCA_964569805.1 uncultured Gallionella sp. | reverse complement strand
GCGTACACAGAAATCGTGGAAACTGCATAGCGGCGTAAGCTGCATAAGTAATTGTTCTGCTATTTCGTAAGAAATAGAGAAGAACCAAGGGTTCAGCCCCTTGTAGTCTAGGAGCAGTGCGTCACTGGTAACGGTGGGGTGCTAAGCGCTCTGACAATGTAGCCACCTTACGGGGTATATCAAACCCCGTGAGGGGTTTGGTGTGATTTCGGGAGTTGCACCCGGATGAGGCACTAGGCTGAGTTGGATGGTTAATGTAATGTGAACCGCTGTTAAACGTCGTCAAGCTTGTAGAGCCAAACGCAACTTGCAGCATCGGGCTCTGGCCAAAATGGCACGTGATCGGATATTTGTTTGCTTGGTGCAAATACGCTGACATACGATCACCGGCGAAAAGGCGGAACCTTCCCAACTCGTGTTACTTGTGCGGAACGTGGTAAGCCCAATATAGTGTCCGGTCAGTTCGACGGACAAAGATGGCCGCAAGGACATCCGATACTATAGTGGGTAGAGGAATGTGGAAAAAGCGAATGCTGTGCTGTAATGGCACAGATAGGGGATGAAACGATTACCCTGACGTGAAAGCGTGCTGACTTCCACTAGGTGACCTGTCGCGAGACTGGTTTGTAAAATCGTACCCAATGGGGATAGATGTTTATCCCCTAGGGGATGATGCGTCTATTCCTTCGGGATTATGCGGGTGTAGCTCAATGGTAGAGCTCTTGCTTCCCAAGCAAGTGACGAGGGTTCGATCCCCTTCACCCGCTCCAATATCGGAGGTTGATATGGACGCTAGGTATCAAGAAGGCGATGTTGCCTCCGCAGTTTGGCATAGTTGGCACCAGATTCATTGGTCCGACGCACACCAATCTGTTGCGAGGTTACAGACGCGAATCGCGAAAGCGGTAGAAGCAGGCGAGTGGCGAAAAGCCCGCTCACTGCAACGGCTCTTAACCCAATCTACCAGTGCGAAAGCATTGGCTGTGAAACGGGTGACGGAAAACCGTGGTCGGAAAACTCCGGGTGTAGATGGTAAAACTTGGAGCACTCCAGAAGAAAAGTGGGAAGCAGTCCTGGGCCTTAGTAACAAGAGGTACAGACCGTTACCGCTACGACGTATCTATATTCCCAAAACAAATGGTGAGAAACGCCCTCTGGGCATTCCAACTATGCGTGACCGGGCGATGCAGGCGTTGTACTTACTCGCATTAGATCCTGTAGCTGAGACAACCGGAGATTCGCACTCATACGGCTTCCGCCGTGAGAGATCGACTGCCGATGCCATTGAACAAGTGCGAAATGCACTTGGACGAAAAGCGTCGCCGCAGTGGGTGCTGGAGGGCGATATCAAGGGGTGTTTCGATAACATCAGTCACGACTGGCTGGTTGATCACGTCTGTATGGACAAGGTCATCTTAAAGAAGTGGTTGAGGGCGGGATTTGTTGAAATGGGAAAATTGTTCCCGACGAATGCCGGAACGCCGCAAGGAGGAATTATCTCCCCGGTGTTGGCAAACATGGCACTCGATGGATTGCAACATGAGCTGGAAGGACTGTTTAGAACAGTTCGGCAGGCACGTGAAGCGAAAGTCCATTTGGTGCGCTACGCGGATGACTTTGTGATCACCGGCAGCTCGCGAGAGTTGTTGGAGGAACAGGTTAAACCTCTTGTAGTCCAGTTCTTGGCTGCAAGGGGCTTGGTGCTCTCCGAGAAGAAAACCACCATCACTCACGTGACGGAAGGGTTCGATTTTCTGGGATGGAATGTCAGGCGTTTCGATCGAATGTTGCTCACGCGGCCTTCGAAGAAAAACGTCACAGCATTTGTCGCCAAGATACGCGATACGTTGGGAGTGATGCGCACAGCCAAGCAGGAAGAGGTGATAGATAAGCTCATGCCGATGATTCGGGGGTGGGCAAATTATCATCGAAGCCAAATGGCAACGCGTACCTTCGCAAAATGCGATCACTTGATCTGGGAAATGTTGTGGCGCTGGGCGGTTCGTCGTCACCCTAACAAGGGGAAGCGGTGGATCAAAAAACGTTATTTCAAAAGCTCCAAGGGGCGTGATTGGCGCTTTGCCGATAAGGAGAAGATTTTGCCCATCTTGGGTGAGTTTCGGAAACGGCCTCACATCAAGGTGCAAGCAGAAGCGAATCCGTATGACCCGGCGTTCGACGAGTATTTCACCAAGCGGCTTGCCCGCAAGATGGATATAGCGCTCGAAGGACGCAGAAAATTACGTTGGTTGTGGTGGTGGCAAGAAGGGCTCTGTCCGATCTGCCTCCAAAAGATTACGCGAGATACGGGGTGGCATTTGCATCACCGTATTAAACGGACTCGAGGAGGTTCGGATAAGCTCACTAATCTGGTGTTGTTACATCCGAATTGCCATCAGCAGCTGCACGTAAATGAGTAAAGACCCCGCTGGCATTGTTCTTCATTGGATGATGCTTCTGGGTTGCTTGAGCCGGATGCAGGGAAACTTGCACGTCCGGTTCTTAGGGGAGGGGGTGGCCGTGAGGCCGCCTCCTTACCCTCCTGCATACGACGGTTCGATCCCGTTCACCCGCTCCACCATCCGCGCCGTTTCTCGCGGCATTATTTATCCAGCGCGCCCGAAAAGATCAATCCGGGCAATGAGAAGTGGCGTTTGCCTATTGAGAGGATCGCCTACCCCCTGCATCCGACGGTGCTAAAATCACCGCTCGAAACCTTACGTTTTCATCATGCCGCAACCTTCCTTCGTCCATCTCCGGCTGCACAGCGAATATTCCATTTCGGATGGCATGCTGCGCGTGAATGAAGCGGTCGCCGCCGCGCAAGGCGACGGGATGCCGGCGTTGGCGTTGACCGACCTGAGCAACGTGTTCGGGCTGGTGAAGTTTTACCAAAGCGCGCGCGGCAAAGGCCTCAAGCCCGTCGTCGGCTGCGACGTGTTCATCAGCAACGACGCCGACCGCGACCGGCCGCATCGCCTGCTGCTGCTGTGCCAGTCGCGCGAGGGCTATCTGCTGCTGTGCCGCCTGCTCAGCCGCGCCTATCTGGAGAACCAGCATCGCGGCCGCGCCGAATTGCGCCGCGAGTGGTTCCACGAAGGCACCGCCGGGCTGATCGCGTTGTCCGGCGCACACCTCGGCGATGTCGGCTGTGCGCTGCTGTCCGGCAACATGCAGCAGGCCAGACAGTTTGCGCAGGAATGGGCGGGCCTGTTCAACAACCGTTATTACCTCGAAGTGCAGCGCGCCGGATTTGCCGACGAAGAGCATTACATCCACGCTGCGGCGCAGCTGGCCGCCAAACTCGGCCTGCCGGTAGTCGCCACCCATCCGGTGCAGTTTCTCGCCGCCGATGACTTCAAGGCGCACGAGGCGCGCGTGTGCATCTCCGAGGGCTATGTGCTGAACGACAAGCGCCGCGCCCGGCAATTTACCGCGCAGCAGTACTTCAAGACACAGGCCGAGATGGCGGCGCTGTTCGCCGATCTGCCGGAAGCATTACAGAACAGCGTGGAGATCGCGCGCCGCTGCAATCTTTCCCTGGTGCTGGGCAAACCGCACCTGCCGGATTTTCCGACGCCGAACAGCGAAAGCCTGGAAGACTATCTGCGCGGGCAGGCAGTACTCGGCTTGCAGCAGCGCATGGCGTTGCTTTATCCCGATGAGACCGAGCGCGCTGCGAAGCTGCCGCAGTACCGGGAGCGGCTCGACTTCGAGACCGAGACCATCATCAAGATGGGCTTCCCCGGCTACTTTCTGATTGTGGCGGATTTTATCCGCTGGGCGAAAAACAATGGCGTGCCGGTCGGCCCGGGGCGCGGCTCCGGCGCGGGTTCGCTGGTGGCCTACAGCCTCGGCATCACCGATCTCGACCCGCTGCGCTACGGGTTGCTGTTCGAGCGTTTTCTCAATCCCGAGCGCGTGTCGATGCCCGACTTCGACGTGGACTTCTGCCAGGACGGGCGCGAGCGCGTCATCGGCTACGTGAAGAACAAATACGGCGCGCAGTGCGTGTCACAGATCGCCACCTTCGGCACGATGGCCTCCAAGGCGGTGATCCGCGACGTCGGGCGCGTAATGGATTTCCCCTACGGGCTGTGCGACAGCCTGTCCAAGGCGATCCCGCTCGAGGGCGTGAAACCGGTGTCGCTGCAGAAGGCACGCGAAATGGAGCCGGAGATCAACGCCATCGCCGAACGCGAAGAGGGCGTGCCGGAACTGCTGGAACTGGCCGGCCGGCTCGAGGACCTGACGCGCAACGTCGGCATGCACGCCGGCGGCGTGCTGATCGCGCCCGGACAGCTCACCGATTTCTGCCCGCTGTATTGCGCCGACAGCGAGGCCAGCGTGGTGAGCCAGTTCGACAAAGACGATGTCGAGGCCATCGGGCTGGTGAAGTTCGACTTCCTCGGTTTGCGCACCTTGACCATCCTCGACTGGGCGATGCGCCATGTCGCGCGGCTGGCCGGCGGCACCGCGCCGTTCTCGCTGGAAACCATGCCGCTCGACGACCAGCCGGCCTATGAGCTGCTCACGAAAGCCAACACCACCGCCGTATTCCAGCTGGAATCGCGCGGCATGAAAGACATGCTGAAACAGGCCAGGCCGGACTGTTTCGAGGACATCATCGCGCTGGTGGCGCTCTACCGCCCCGGCCCGATGGACCTGATTCCGGATTTCGTGCGGCGCAAGCACGGCGAGAAATTCGACTACCCCCACCC
>CAZMWC010000193.1:0-4730 GCA_964569805.1 uncultured Gallionella sp. | reverse complement strand
GCGCCACGTTAGCGTTGGGGGAGACTCACATGAGCGTAGCGAATGTTATGGCGACACCAAACGCTAACGTGCGCTTCTGGATCATAACGATGTTGTTGGTGTTGATTGGCCTCGCAACGTTGAAGTTGAGGTAGTGGTAAGTGGTAAGTGGTAAGTGGTAAGTGGTAAGTGGGGCTATTCCTGCGCCGCACTGAGCGCAGCGATCTACTTACTACTGACCACTCACCAATAAGGAGATGCATTGAAACAATGGGCTGACAAATTCGTGCTGGTACTTGGCCTCGGTGAGACCGGGATGTCCATGCTGCGCTGGTTAAACGCGCAGGGCGCGCGGCTGCGCGCGGCGGACAGCCGCACTGCGCCGCCTGGCCTTGCCGCATTGCGCGACACCCTGCCGCAAGTCGAAGCGCATTGCGGCGCGTTCAGCGATACCTTGCTCGATGGTATCGAGCTCATCGCCATCAGCCCCGGTGTGCCGTTGGCCGATCCCTTCGTGCAGCGCGCCATGACACGCGGCATTCCGGTGGTCGGCGACATCGAGCTGTTCGCGCAACAACTGGCAGCCAGCGGCTTGCGGCCAAACACCAAGGTTCTTGCGATCACCGGCTCGAACGGCAAGACCACCGTCACCGCGATGGTCGAGCATCTATGCAAGGCGGCGGGCAAGGATGCCGTGGCAGCGGGCAATATCTCACCGGCGGTACTGGATGCCGTATTGCAGCGCGGTGAAAAGCGACCGGAGATATGGGTGCTGGAGTTGTCCAGCTTCCAGTTGGAAACCACCTCCAGCCTGAATGCGGACGCAGCGGTGGTGCTGAATGTCAGCGAGGATCATCTCGATCGTTATGCGGGCATGAATGACTATGCTGCGGCGAAAGCGCGCATTTTTAACGGCAGTGGTGTGCAGGTGCTGAACCGCGACGATGCCCGCAGTGCGGCCATGTCATTACCGGAGCGTACCTGCACCACTTTTGGCCTGACGGCGACACCGATTTTATCCATGAGTGGCTGGAAGGGTGTGGACAGCGCGGGAGGGATTGAGGGCGATTTTGGCATCGAGCGGCACGCGGGCAGCATCTGGCTGATGCAAGGCGGCGAGCGTTTGATCAAGACCAGCGAACTGCAGGTAACCGGGCTGCATAATGCGGCCAACGCGCTGGCCGCGCTGGCGTTGTGCCGCGCGATCGATCTGCCGATGCATAAATTGATTGATGCGTTGCGCAAATTCAAGGGGTTGCCGCATCGCGTGGAGCGCGTTGCGGAAATCGGCGGTGTCATCTATTACGACGATTCCAAAGGCACCAATGTCGGCGCGACCATCGCCGCGCTGCAAGGGTTGGGAAGGGCTGCGGTGTTGATTGCGGGCGGTGAGGGCAAGGGGCAGGATTTTGCGCCACTCAAACCGGTGGTGGCGCGGCACGCGCGCGCCGTGGTGCTGATCGGCCGCGATGCGCCGTTGATCGAAGCCGCATTGGGCGGTTGCGGCGTGGCTGTGCTGCGCGCAAAAGATATGGATGCTGCGGTGCGCCAGGCGGCACATCTGGCGCAATCTGGCGATGCGGTATTGCTGTCCCCGGCGTGTGCCAGTTTCGACATGTTCCGCAATTACGCGCACCGTGCCGAAGCATTCGTTGCAGCGGTCAGGTCGTTGGGCGGGGAGGGCGGCTGATGGTCTCGCTGGTCAAAACCCGAACTCGCCCGCCACAGGCGCAATTCGATGAGTTGCTGATATGGGTATTGGCGGCGCTGCTCGCACTCGGGCTGGTAATGGTGTACTCCGCCTCAATCTCCACAGCGGAAGCCAGTAAATTTACCGGCTATCAGCCGGCTTATTACTTGCTGCGGCAGGGCATATTCATCACCGTGGGATTGCTTGCCGGGCTGTTCGCTTTTCAGATACCGGTACAAACGTGGCAGAACTATGCGCCCTATTTGTTTTTGCTTGGCGCCGCTTTGTTGGTATTGGTGTTGATTCCGCATGTCGGCCGCGAGGTGAATGGCAGCCGTCGTTGGTTATCGCTGTTTGTCGTCAATTTGCAGCCGTCCGAACTGATGAAGCTGTTTGCCGTGATGTATGCCGCCGATTACACCGTGCGTAAAGGCAAAGTCGGGCAATCATTCAATCAGGCATTCCTGCCGATGTTTGCGGTCATGGCGCTGGTCGGCAGCCTGTTGTTGCTCGAACCGGACATGGGCGCATTCGTGGTGATCTTCTCCATCGCATTCTGCACGTTGTGGTTGGGCGGTTTCAACATCAAGATATTTGGCCTGTTGTTGCTGGCGCTACCGCTGGCATTCGCCGCACTGATCATTTCCTCGCCATATCGCATGCAGCGCGTCATCGGCTTCATGGATCCGTGGTCGGACCCCTATGGCAAAGGCTATCAATTGAGCCATGCGCTGATCGCCTTTGGGCGCGGCGAATGGTTTGGGGTGGGAATGGGCGGCAGCGTGGAAAAACTGTTCTATTTACCGGAAGCGCATACCGACTTTTTGATGGCGGTGATCGCCGAGGAATTGGGGTTGGCGGGCGTGGCCGCCGTGATTGTGCTGTTCGCGTTGCTGGTGGTGCGCGCTTTCCAGATCGGCCGCCACGCCGCGTTCCTCGATCGCAACTTCTCCGCCTTGGTCGCGCAAGGGGTCGGCGTATGGATAGGTGTTCAGACGATGATCAACATCGGCGTGAACATGGGTGTGTTGCCGACCAAGGGGCTGACCTTGCCGTTCTTGAGCTTCGGCGGCAGCGGCATAGTGGTGAACTGCGTTGCGGCGGCGGTGTTGCTGCGCGTGGATTACGAGAATAGGCGTGTTGCGCGAGGACTTCCGGTATGAGCAATCGCACCATCCTGATCATGGCAGGCGGCACCGGCGGACACATCATGCCGGGGCTGGCGGTTGCCGATGTTTTACGCGCGCAGGGCTGGAAAGTGGTCTGGCTGGGTGCGCCGGGCAGTATGGAGGCGGAGCTGGTTCCCAAACACGGTTACGAAATGGCCTGGGTCAATTTCTCCGGCCTGCGCGGCAACGGGTTGATGCGGTTGCTGGTGCTGCCGCTCACGCTGCTGCGTGCGATGGGGCAGAGCGTGGCGGCGCTGCTGCGTCACCGCCCCGACGTGGTGCTGGGAATGGGCGGCTACATCACCTTCCCCGGCGGGATGATGGCCTCGCTGCTCGGCCGCCCGCTGGTGATCCACGAGCAGAACTCGATTGCCGGCTTGAGCAACAAGCTGCTGGCGCATCTGGCGGAGAGGGTGTTGAGCGGTTTTCCCGATGTGCTGAAGGGCGCGCAGTGGTGCGGCAATCCGGTGCGTGCGGAGATCGCGGCCCTGCTGGAACCTGCGCAGCGTTATGGCGCGCGCAGCGGCAGGCTGAACCTGCTGGTAGTGGGCGGCAGCCTCGGCGCGAAGGCGCTCAACGAGGCTTTGCCGCAGGCGCTGGCGCTGCTGAGCAAGGAACGCAGCCCTCTCCCCAACCCTCTCCCGGAAATACCCTCTCCCCAACCCTCTCCCGCAAGCGGGCGAGGGGGCGAACGTGAAAGGCAATTGGTTACTCCGGCGGGCGAGGGGGCAAACGAATCGCTACGCGATTATTCATTCAATGTAGTGCACCAGACCGGTAAACAGCATTTCGAAGCGGTACAGGAACTGTACCGGCAGGCTGGGGTGCAGGCCGATATTCGTTCGTTCCTCGACGACATGGCGGGCTGCTACGCGAATGCCGATGTGGTGATCTGCCGCGCCGGCGCATTGACCATCGCGGAACTTGCGGCAGCAGGCGTGGCGAGCGTGCTGATCCCGTTCCCGTTCGCGGTGGACGATCACCAGACGCATAACGCGCGCTTTCTTTCCGAACGCGGTGCGGCAGTGCTGTTGCCGCAGGGCGAATTGAGCGCCCAGAAACTGGCGCAGCTGCTGGGTGAGTTCACCCGCGAAAAATTATTGGCCATGGCGCAGGCCGCACGTGCGCTGGCAAAGCCGGATGCGGCACGGCAAGTAGCGCAGGTTTGCGCAGAACTGGCAGGCTAATCGTGAAATGTGAAAGGTGAAAAGTGAAACGTAAAAACAACCTCACCACAACGCATTTTCGCTTGCGAAAGTGCGGACATTTCACCTTTCACGTTTCACCTTTCACGGACAAGGCATGAAACATAAAGTCAAAAACATCCACTTCGTCGGCATCGGCGGCTCGGGCATGAATGGCATCGCCGAAGTGCTGCTCAACCTCGGTTTCCAGGTGAGCGGTTCAGATCTTGGCGAGAGTGTCGCGACACAACGCCTCAAGCAACTTGGTGCGACGGTATATCTCGGCCATGCCGAACAGCATCTGACCAGAGCCGACGCGGTGGTGGTATCCACCGCGGTGAAGCAGGACAACCCGGAGGTGATCGCGGCGCGCGCACGGCATATTCCGGTGGTGCCACGCGCGATGATGCTGGCGGAGTTGATGCGCTTGCGCCAGGGCATCGCCATCGCCGGTACTCATGGCAAGACCACCACCACTTCGCTGGCCGCCAGCGTGCTGGCCAGAGGCGGTTTCGACCCGACTTTCGTGATCGGCGGCAAGCTCAACAGCAGCGGCACCAATGCCAAGCTGGGTACCGGCGAATTCATCGTGGTCGAGGCCGATGAATCGGATGCCTCGTTCCTCTACCTGCAACCGATCATCGCGGTAATCACCAACATCGATGCCGATCACATGGAGACCTACGGCCACGATTTCGGCCGGCTCAA
>CAZMWC010000192.1:0-4743 GCA_964569805.1 uncultured Gallionella sp. | reverse complement strand
AACACCATGCGACCGATACGCCCAAAACCATTGATGCCAACTTTGATAGCCATTACTTTTCTCCCAAGTTAAAAATTCTAGGGCTGGTAGGGTGGGCACGTTTCTTGTGCCCACGCGGATCAACGGCGTGGGCACAAAACGTGCCCACCCTACAGCTTAAATTACGCTTTTAACGGCCTTGACGACGTTCTCAGCCGTGAAACCAAAGTGTTTGAACAGCTCCGGTGCCGGAGCGGATTCGCCAAAACAATCCATGCCGATCACTGCGCCATCCAGCCCTACATATTTGTACCAGCCGCCGGTCACGCCCGCTTCAACAGCCACGCGCTTTGTTCCTTTGGGCAGTACGCTATCCTTGTAAGCTTGATCTTGCTTGTCGAATACGTTGGTGGAAGGCATGGACACCACGCGCACGCCGACACCTTCGGCAGCCAGCGTTTTTTGCGCTTCCAAAGCCAGCGATACTTCCGATCCGGTGGCGATAATGATGGCCTGCGGTTTGCCGCCCGCCGCTTCGGACAATATGTAGGCACCCTTGCGAATGTCGGCAATCTGCGCGGCATCACGCTTTTGGAATGCCAGATTCTGACGGCTGAACACCAGGCTGGTCGGCCCGTCGCGACGCTCGACTGCGGCGACCCAGGCGGCGGCAGATTCTACCGTGTCGCACGGACGCCACAGTTCCATGTTGGGTATCAGACGCAAGGTGGAAGTCTGTTCGACCGGCTGGTGGGTCGGGCCGTCTTCACCCAATCCAATAGAATCGTGGGTGAACACGTAGATCACGCGTTGTTTCATCAGCGCCGACATGCGGATCGCGTTGCGCGCATATTCGGAGAACATCAGGAAGGTGCCGCCAAACGGCAGATAGCCGCCGTGCAGCGCCATACCGTTCATGATGTGCGACATGCCGAACTCGCGCACACCGTAGCTGATGTAATTGCCGGGCTTCTTGCCGCTGACGTGACGTGCACCTGTCCAGTTGGTCAGGTTGGAACCGGTCAGATCGGCAGAACCGCCGAGGAATTCCGGCAGCGCCGGTTGCAGACCATTGATGGCATTCTGCGAGGCTTTGCGGGTGGCAATGGTTTCGGCTTTTTCATTGGTCTTGGCGATGAACTCGGCGGCATGGGCAGCCCAGTTGGCTGGCAGCTGGTTGTTGATACGGCGTTCAAACTCAGCCGCTTCTTGCGGGAAAGCGGCCTTGTATTCGGCAAACTTGTTGCTCCACAACTTTTCCAGGCCTGCGCCCTTGGTGCGTGCATCCCATGCCTCATAGACATGCTGCGGAATCTCGAACGGTGGATATTTCCAGCCGATGTGTTCGCGCGTCGCGGCCACTTCATCGTTGCCCAGCGCTGCGCCATGTACATCATGGGTGCCCTGTTTGTTGGGCGAACCGGCACCGATGACGGTTTTGCAGCAGATCAGTGTGGGTTTGTCGCTAACCGCCTTGGCGGCCACGATTGCGGCATTGATGGCTTCGGAATCATGCCCCTGCACGTCGGCAACCACGTGCCAGCCGTAGGCTTCAAAACGTTTGGCGGTGTCGTCGGTGTACCAGCCGTCGATGTGGCCGTCGATGGAGATGTTATTGTCGTCCCAGAACGCAATCAGCTTGCCCAGACCCCAGGTGCCAGCTAGCGCGCACGCTTCGTGCGAGATGCCTTCCATCATGCAGCCGTCACCCATGAACACATAAGTGTGGTGGTTGACAATCTCGTGGCCGGGTTTGTTGAATTCATTGGCCAGCAACTTCTCCGCCATCGCCATGCCTACCGCATTGGTGATGCCCTGGCCAAGCGGGCCGCCAGTGGTTTCTACACCTGGCGTATAGCTGTACTCGGGGTGCCCCGGAGTTTTGGAGTGCATCTGGCGGAAACGCTTCAGTTCTTCGATCGGCAGGTCGTAGCCGGACAGGTGCAGCAACGCATAGACCAGCATCGAACCGTGGCCGTTGGACAGGATGAAGCGGTCGCGGTCTGCCCACTTCGGATTGGCCGGATTGTGGCGCAGGTGACGATTCCACAGCACATCAGCGATTTCCGCCATACCCATTGGCGCGCCCGGATGGCCGGAATTGGCTTTTTGCACGGCATCCACCGCCAGCATGCGAATCGCGCCGGTAATGTCATTGAATTTGGGCGGGGTGATATTGCGTGTCGCAGCCATTTGCTTTTATCTCCTGAACATACTTGTGGGCTTGCTTGTGTAAATCTGGCAGGGTCGGTAATTATGCCGTAGCGCCCCGATTAGGGCAACCGCCCCGGCGAGGGGCACGGGGTGCGCCGTGCCCCTATTTTGCTTCTCCATCGCCATTTTTTTTGGCAAATTTGACCCCCAGTTGCTTGAGTTTTCGATAAAGATGAGTGCGCTCCAAGCCGACTTTTTCGGCTACCCGGGTCATGTTGCCGAGCTCTTTACGCAGATGATAGTCGAAGTAAAGCGCATCGAAGTGTTCGCGCGCTTCGCGCAACGG
The DNA here is from genome assembly GCA_964569805.1 of uncultured Gallionella sp. Lineage (GTDB taxonomy): Bacteria > Pseudomonadota > Gammaproteobacteria > Burkholderiales > Gallionellaceae > Gallionella. The sequence continues at coordinate 2,264 of CAZMWC010000192.1, read as the reverse complement.
CACATCCAGCGGCAGGGAAAAATGCTGCACCTGTCCATCGATGTCCAGGGTGATCTTTTGGCTTTGTGTTTCAGTACGCTGGGGCGGTGGTTTGGGTGCGCCTTCTTTGAGGGATTTGGCAATCGTGCTCAATAGTTTTTGCAGCGCGATGGGTTTTTCCAGAAAGTCTACCGCACCGATGCGGGTCGCCTCGACCGCTGTTTCGATGGTGCCGTGGCCCGACATCATGACGACGGGCATGGTCAGCAGTTCTTGTTCGACCCATTCCTTGAGTAAAGTGACACCATCGGTATCCGGCATCCAGATGTCGAGCAGTACCAGATCGGGTTCGCATTCGTTGCGGTAGAGGCGCGCCTGTTCGGCATTTTCCGCAAGGTGCACCTGATAACCCTCGTCGAACAGGATTTCCGATAACAGCTCACGGATGCCGACTTCATCATCCACCACCAGAATTTGCTTGATGCTCATTACGCCTCCTCCATCAGCGGCAAGTCAATATTGACACACGCCCCGCCGTTCACGTTATTTTCAATGGAGATGCGCCCGCCATGCTCCTCCACTATTTTCTTCACGATTGCCAGCCCCAGCCCGGTGCCCTTGGTCTTGGTTGTCATATAGGGCTCAAAAGCGCGCGACAGCACACTCTCTGAAAAACCTGCACCGTTATCCGCGACGCGCAGGCGGATTTCCGCGCCATGTGTTTCGCTGGACAACACTATTTGCGGCTGCGCAATACCATGCAAGGCATCTTGTGCATTTTGCAGCAGATTATGGATGACCTGCCGCAGGCGGGTCGCATCACCGGTGACTTCGCTGCGCGATGCTTTGAGATCCAGCACGATGGGTGTCGCATTCGCTTCGTACAAACCCAACACTTCACTGACCAGTTTGTGCATATCCAGATGTGCCAGCCTCAATGCCGGGCCGCGCGCGTAATCGGCAAAATCGCCCACCATATTTTTCATCGCCGCGACCTGGCTGACGATAGTTTGTGTGGCACGTTGCAATAATTGTGCATCGCTTTCATCGAGCTTGTCGCTGAGCTTGTGTTGCAAACGCTCTGCCGAAAGCTGTATCGGTGTGAGCGGGTTTTTTATTTCGTGCGCAAGACGGCGCGCCACCTCGCCCCATGCCGCTTGCCGTTCCGCGCGCAACAAGTGGCTGATGTCGTCGAACACTATGACATAGCCCGCTTCGCCGCCCTGCGGCAAACGTGTGCCGCGCATCAGTAGGATCTGTGTGCCATTCTTGCTCAAGCGCTCTATCTGGCGCTGCCATTCGCCGTTAGTTGTTTCGCCGAAAGCAGCCGTAATGGTTTGGCAGAACGAATTTAACAGGCTGTACTTTTCGGCAATCTGGACTAGCGACATGCGTTGCATCTCCTGCAACGGTACGCCCAGAATGTTCACCGCACTGGTATTGACCGAGCGCAGGCGCAATTCATCATCCAATGCCAGTACACCGGAAGACAAGTGGGTCAACACGCTTTCCAGATGAACTTTGGCGCTTTCCACTTCACGCCGCTGTTGCTCGCTGGCCTGTTTGGCCTCGTATAACTGGCGTGTCATCTGGTTGAACAAACCGGTCAGCGCGCCCAGCTCGTCGCTGCTCTGGATCGGGTGTTGCCCGGTGAAGTCGCCTTGCGCCACCGAGCGTGTGCCTTCCGCCAGAGCCTCGAGCGAGGAGCCCAAACGCTCACTGATAAAAAACGCCACCGATACCGCTGTCAGCAATACCACCAACAATGATAGCGTCAGCGTGATCGCATACAAACGCTTCAAACCGAGGCGCGAAAGGGTCAACTCCTGATAATCCTGATAGACCGTCTGTACGGTTTCGGCATCCGCCGCGATTTGTTTCGGTACCGGTTGGGTGAATTGCAGCACGTGCCGCGCACCTGTCTGGCTATTGGTATTCACCGCGACCAGCACGCGCAGTGTCAACCCTTTCGGCAAGTTATCGATCACCGCGTATTCGGCCTTGTTTGTGGCCAGTTGTAACAGATCGCCATCGGGCATGTCGGGTAAGCGCGCATTGTCCCCGGAGGAAAATGCGATCAAGTTGCCCTTGACGGTAAATAACGCCGCTTCTTGCGTGGCCTTTTCATCCACCATTTGCTTCAACGCGCGTTGGTAGTGCTCGGGTGATTTTTCCGCCAGCAGCAACGCGGCAAGCTGGGTCTTTCTGGTGAGTTCCTTCAAGCTGTTATCCAGGCCGCTTCTGCCGAGGTTGAGGCCGCCCTCCAGGGCTTTTTCAACGCGCAC
>CAZMWC010000191.1:0-4760 GCA_964569805.1 uncultured Gallionella sp. | reverse complement strand
TTTGAGGATTTTGCGGTAGCGTTTCAGCCGCTTTGCGGATGAGCAGGATGACGCGCCTTGCTGCCTGCGGATTTTCTTGTGCGATGTAATCGTGAATCTCCGCAAGGTCCAGTTTGGCTCGCGGGGTGTATCGCAGTTTCATGTGCGTATATCAGTATGCTTGTGGTTCAGTGTAGCGCGCGAAGAACGCCTCCATCTCTTCGTCCGTCACAAACTCGCCGCGTTGCGCCTGCGCCAGCCCTTCCTGAATGCGTCCGATGATGCGGCGCTGCTGCGCCAGGTACAGCGTCACCGCCTCGTTTGCCAGCTCGCTTTCACTGCGGTGGATTTCTTCCGCCAGATGGTCGAGCTGCGTTTTCAATTCTGGCCGGATTTCAAGGGTGGCAGCGCTCATGGGATGCTCCGAATGCTTTTTACGAAAAGCTATGTTACACCAGCAAGCAACTCTAAAGGGGGTCGAAAAGTTTAAACTTGCCCCCCTTGAATCATCCTAAAAACCGTAAGTAATAGGGGGCCGCAGATTAAACGCTCGAAAATAATTCATCCACCGCTAAAACACAACCCCTGCAATTTTCCGTTGCTTGGCGTTGCGTGCAAACACGTCATCCAGTGTTGCCATGCGTTTTACATTGGCCTGTAACGCGCTTGTTAGATGCAACGCATCGCCCGCGCGCAAACCCGTTGCGGCATCGAGGGTTAAAAACGCTGCTTTGTGAAAGATGTCCGCGTCGGGTGATAGCAGCGTCAGGTCATTGGCGCATAAGCGCTGAAAACTTTGCCACGCGATCTGCGCTTCTTCTGCAGTGATCTGTCCGGTGCGCTGTTTGATTCCCAATGCGCTGGCGAATTCGGTTACGCACCATACCGATGAAACGAGCTTGTCTTTGCATTTGGCGTACCAGCGGGACACGTCTTCGCTTTTTGGCTCGTTCACGCAGAGCGCCACCAATACGCTGGTATCCACGTAGCAAACCATCAGGACACCTCTAAAAATCCAGATTTCATCCCAACTGCGGCGTTGCGGAAAAAAGTTTCTTGCTTACATATCACCCATATGCGGCGCGGCGAAATTTTTTCCGCGCCTTGCATTTGGGCGAACTCTGAATTTTTAGAGGCATCCATTTAGTAGCGTGCTCCGCCGCGCAGCTCTTCCATCACAGACGTGCCCATCTTCATGCTTTGCCGCGTTTTCGATAGTTCGGCAGTGAATGCTTTACGATCCCATGCTTCGGCGCGAATCGTCATTGCGCCGTCAGCCGTCAAGCTGGCTTGAACCGTGTCGCCTTCCTTCAATCCGGTGCGGCGGATGTATTCCATCGGTATGCGCACCGCCAGACTGTTGCCCCATTTGGCTATATGCAGATTCATGTTTGCTCCTTTTGGATATACGTTAATGTGTATCCATTATAGGCATAATTTGCCGGTGTGCAAGATAAATTCAATAATATCAAAGGTGCTATCAAAGGCACCGGAGTCGAATTGTTTTGTTATGGAGGATGGAATGGCTGAAAAAAAGAAATCGACTCCGGCATCCTCAGGTACAGACATTAGGCATCTTTGGCAGCAGCGTAGCAATCTGCTATCCTTAACGCATGAAAGTAAATGAAGTTTTGCTTATGCTAAAAGTGGATGGTTGGTATCTTGCCACAACGCGTGGTAGCCATCGCCAGCTCAAGCATCTCGTCAAGAGTGGTCGTGTCACCGTGCCCGGAAAACCAAGCGATGATTTAGCACCCGGCACGTTGAATAGCATTCTTAAACAAGCACAGTTAAAGGGCTAAAATATGCGTTACGCAATCGTTGTAGAAAAAGCCGAAAATAATTATTCCGCCTACGCCCCAGACTTACCTGGCTGCGTCGCCACTGGTTTCACCGTGGAAGAAACCGAACGCGAAATGCGCGAGGCAATCGAGTTTCACATCGAAGGTCTTATTGAAGATGGCTTACCTATTCCACGATCAGTGAGCATCGTTGAGTATCTTGAAATAGCTGCCTAACAGGCTGTTGAAATTCGCCAAGATTCACACATCAAACACATTCTCGTGAACCGACGACGAACGATCAATTCGGTGGGAAACATTGGGGTTGAGTAATAGTGCCATTCAAGGGTAGAATGCGGCACTTTTTTTAGGAGAGTAAACACAAATGGCAATTACCGCCGCGCAAAAAGCGCAAATCGTCACCGACTTTCAACGTGCCAAGAGCGACACGGGTTCCCCCGAAGTGCAAGTAGCTTTGATCACTGCACGCATCACCTATCTGACCGAACATTTCAAAGATAATGTTAAAGATCACCATTCCCGTCGTGGCCTGCTGCGTCTGGTAAGCCGTCGCCGCAAGCTGCTCGATTATCTCAAGAGCAAGGATGATGCGGGCTATCGCACGCTGATCCAACGCCTGGAAATTCGTAAGTAATAGTTTGTATCAAGCGGGTCGCGAATGCGGCCCGTTTTGTTTGGTTTTGTCAATTTCACATGGCGCGGTGGCGCGTCATGCCATTCACAGAGAGGTCTATCTTGAGTCAATACAAAAAAACAATCACGTTCGGCAATCATCAGCTCACTCTGGAAACCGGTGAGATTGCACGCCAGGCCAGCGGTGCGGTGATGGTTAGCTTGGATGACACCATGGTGCTGGTGACTGTGGTGGGGAAGAAGAATGCCAAGCCGGAACAGGACTTTTTTCCGCTTACCGTGGATTATCAGGAAAAAACTTACGCTGCGGGCAAGATTCCCGGCGGCTTTTTTAAACGTGAAGGTGCTTTGCGCGAGAAGGAAATCCTGACTTGCCGTTTGATCGATCGCCCGTTGCGCCCGTTGTTTCCGGAAAGTTTTTACAACGAAGTACAAATTATCGCGACGGTGATGTCGTCGGACAGCGAGATCGATTCAGATATTCCCGCGATGATCGGCGCATCCGCCGCGCTGGCGATTTCCGGCATTCCGTTTGATGGTCCGATCGGCGCGGCGCGCGTGGGCTATGCCAACGGCCAGTACCTGCTCAATCCGACCGCTACAGAATTGTTGACCTCACAGATGGATCTGGTGGTTGCCGGCACCGACCGTGCCGTGCAGATGGTGGAATCCGAAGCGCAGCAGTTGTCTGAAGAAATCATGCTGGGCGCGGTGATGTTTGGCCACGAGCAAATGCAAGTGGTGATTCAGGCGATCAACGAAATGGCCGATGCGGTCGGCGCGCCGGCCTGGGATTGGGCCGCGCCTGCCAAGGATGAAGCCATGATTGCGCAAATTGCCGGGATTGCTGAAGCAGAGCTGCAACAAGCCTATGCGATCCGCTCCAAACAGGCACGCACCGATGCGGTGGCGGCGATTCACGATAAAGTGATGGCGGCGGTATTGACCGAAGCAAACGCTCATCAGAAGAATCACATCAACGACTTATTCAGCGCGCTGGAAGCCAAGATCGTGCGCGGTCAAATTTTGAGCGGCGAGCCGCGTATCGATGGCCGCAACACGCGCACCGTGCGCCCGATCACCATCCGCAACGGCGTGTTGCCGCGCACCCACGGCTCTTCATTGTTCACTCGTGGCGAAACGCAGGCGATTGTGGTGGCAACCTTGGGCAGTATGCGCGACGCGCAAAAGATAGACTCGCTGCAAGGTGATTACGTTGACCGTTTCATGCTGCATTACAACTTCCCGCCGTATTCAACCGGTGAAACCGGCCGCGTGGGTTCACCCAAGCGCCGCGAAATCGGCCATGGCCGTTTAGCAAAGCGCGCGCTGGTAGCGGTGCTGCCGAACGAAGAAGATTTTGGTTACGCGATACGCGTGGTGTCGGAAATTACCGAATCCAACGGTTCCAGCTCGATGGCATCGGTGTGCGGCGGCTGTTTGTCGATGCTGGATGCCGGCGTGCCACTCAAGGCGCATGTGGCCGGCATCGCCATGGGCTTGATTAAGGAAGGCAATCGTTTCGCGGTGCTGACCGATATCCTCGGTGATGAAGATCATCTGGGCGACATGGACTTCAAGGTGGCCGGCACCGAGGCTGGTGTGACCGCGCTGCAAATGGACATCAAGATCAACGGCATCACGCGCGACATCATGCAGGCTGCTTTGACGCAGGCTCGTGAAGGCCGCATGCATATCCTTGGCTTGATGAAACAAGCCTTGCCGGAAGCGCGCACCGAAATGTCCGATTACGCGCCGCGCATGATCAAGATGAAAATCAACCCGGAAAAGATCCGCGACGTGATCGGTAAGGGTGGGGCGGTGATTCGTGCATTGACAGAAGAAACCGGGACTACGATTGACATCGACGACACTGGCAACATCACTATCTCTTGCGTGAGCGGCGAAGCCGGTAATTTGGCCAGGAAACGCATTGAGGACATCGTGGCAGACGTGGAAATCGGCAAGGTTTACGAAGGCCCGGTGGTCAAGTTGCTCGACTTTGGCGCATTGGTGAACGTATTGCCCGGAAAAGATGGCTTGCTGCATATTTCCCAAATCGCCCATGAACGCGTCAACGCTGTGTCTGATCATCTCAAAGAAGGCCAGATCGTGCGCGTGAAGGTGCTGGAAGTGGATGACAAGGGGCGTATGAAATTAAGCATGAAAGCGCTGCTTGCACCGCCCGGAGCAGCTGCATCTCCCGCTGCCGAGTAACCACCCCGGAACGTTGTGGGTGATTGACATAAGAAAGAGCCACTTTCAAAGTGGCTTTTTCTTTTTCCAGAGATAACTAGTATAACAACACATAAATAACGAAACATGTATCATGCTGTCGCATGCCCA
>CAZMWC010000190.1:0-4772 GCA_964569805.1 uncultured Gallionella sp. | reverse complement strand
GGTACGCTCACAAACATCCGGCGCAATGCGCTGCGCTTATTGCGCCCTACGTGCTAAGCCGGACAAGCCAGACAGTTATTTTTCCAGACAGTTATTTCTTAAGAGCAAACCCTCAATTTTCGTAAAGATGCCGATTGAGCCAGGTGAGTGACTGGATCATGTTGCGCAACGAAGTGTTGTATCCATCTTTGAATATCTCTGATGCGCCGTCCCGATCACCCGCCTTCAGTTTTTCGACGATGAGTGTGCCCAACCGGTGAAATTGCCGATGCGCCTCGCTCAACTGTTCGAATTCCCGAACGCCACAAAGATGCCCGAGTTCATTGCCGTTGATCCAGTTTCCCAATTGACAGGCACCGCTGTGATCAAGCAATGCGGCCTCCAGCGATTCATGGACGCTACCTTGAATGTGATGCCATAAGCGCGACTTCAACACGATGTGCGCCTCGGCTACACCAAGCAGATTTAATTTTTTATGCGCGTTGCGCTTGTAATCGTAATTGACCCCGAAAAAATCTTTTACGCCAGATATCAGTGCCATCATGTCTCTCCTGCTGCGATGATGCGTACTTTATAACTGTATGAAGACAATAAGACAATATGTAGAATTACCTATATATTTCGGCCTAGTCGGCCTTAATGTGCGCGCCGATCCGGGCTATAATCGCGCCCCGCAATCCCCTCCTCCGCCAATCATGCAGCCTGCCCGTTTATTATATTTTGGCCTTTTGTTTTTTGGGTTTTTGCTTCCTGCACAAGGCCTTGCGCTACCCGCATCAACACCTTTAGCACCCTCCCTCGCAGCCAAGTCGTACCTGCTGTACGACTACACCAGCAATCAGATTCTGGTGAATCAGAACGGGGATGCGCGCATGGAGCCCGCTTCGCTGACCAAGTTGATGACAGCTTACCTGGCTTTTGGCGCGCTCAAGCAGGGTAAGTTATCGCCGCAGCAGATACTCGCCGTGCCCGCGGTCGCAGTATCCGGCATCACCGGTGAATCGCGCATGTTGCTCAAAGCCGGGCAGAACGTTACCGTGGACGAGCTGTTGCATGGACTGGTCGTGCAATCCGGCAACGATGCCGCCGTCACGCTGGCTATCAGTATCGCGGGGAGTGAGGCCGATTTCGTCGAGTTGATGAATAAAGAAGCGCAACGGATGGGCATGAGCAATACCCATTTCATCAATTCGACCGGTATGCCGGATGCGCGGCATTACAGCAGCGCGTCTGATCTGGCTTTGCTGACCGCCGCTATCGTGCGCGAGTACCCAAAAAATTACGCGCTATTTTCCGGGCGCGATTACACCTTCAACAATGTCACGCAATCCAACCGCAACCGCCTGTTATGGACCGACCCTTATGTGGATGGTGTGAAAACCGGCCATACCGAAAACGCCGGTTTTTGCCTGATCGGATCGGCCAAACGCGATGATCGTCGCCTGATTTCGGTGTTGCTCGGCGCGGATTCAGACAGCCGCCGCGCCAATGAAAGCCAGAAGCTGCTGAATTTCGGCTTCCAGTATTTTGATGCGGTACGCCTGTACAAAAAAGACCAGCCGGTCACGCGGTTACGCATCTGGAAAGGCGCTGAAAGCCATCTCGAACTGGGCTTCCGGCAGGATTTATTCCTGACCATACCAAAAGGGCAGCTTGCCGAACTGAAAGCATCGACGGAAATACACCAACCCGTACTCGCGCCGGTCGGCGACGGGCAACAACTGGGGATGCTCAAACTGACACTGTCCGGGAAGCCCTATGCGGAATTTCCATTGGTTGCCTTGAATAACGTGCCGCAAGCCAACGTGTTCTCGCGCGGATGGGATAGCCTCCGCTTAATCTTTCAATAAGGAATTGGCCATGACGATCTACCTGAACGGGCAATACATGCCCATCGAAGAAGCAAAAATTTCTGTGCTGGACCGGGGGTTTATTTTTGGCGACGGTGTGTATGAAGTGATTCCGGTGTACTCGCACAAAGCGTTTCGCCTGGAAGAACACCTGCTGCGCCTGCAACATAGCCTGGATGGCATCAAACTCGCCAATCCGCACAGCGCTGGCGAGTGGACAGGCATTATCAACGAACTCATTGCACGCAACGCCGGGGAAGATCAATACCTGTATTTGCATATCACGCGCGGTGTGGCAAAACGCGACCACGCCTTCCCCAGCCCGCCTGTCAGACCGACGATATTCATCATGAGCAACCCGCTCACCACGCCAACCCCGCAGCTATTGCAAAGCGGCATCGCCTGCATCAGCGCGGCGGATAACCGCTGGCTGCGCTGCGACATCAAGGCTATCGCGTTGCTGCCCAACGTGCTGCTGCGCCAGATGGCAATCGATGCGGGTTGCGCCGAGACCATCCTGATTCGCGCGGGTTCCACGGACGATGGCGCGTTTATGACCGAGGGCGCGGCCAGCAACATCTTCGTGGTGAAAAACGGCAAACTGCTCGCCCCGCCCAAAGATAATCTCATGCTGCCCGGCATCACCTACGACGTGGTGCTGGAGCTCGCCGCCGCCAACGGCATCCCGCATGAAGTGCGCAAAATTGCCGTCGCGGAAATATTCACCGCCGACGAACTGCTGCTCACTTCCAGCACCAAGGAAGTGCTGGCCATCACCACGCTGGACGGCAAGCCGGTCGGCAACGGCAAGCCGGGCGCGATGTTCGCCAAATTGCATCAGCTTTATCAGGGTTTCAAACACGAAGTGATGCGCAAATGAACGTGAATGGGAGCGCCGATGTCCTCGTCGGCATTTGTTCTATTGCAGAAAACCTTGCCGACGAGGACGTCGGCGCTCCCGGAATGAATGACCATGAGCGAATTACCAACCAACCAGCTAACCGATAGCCTGATCGAATACCCCTGCGAATTCCCGCTCAAGATCTTCGGCCAGCAGCAGGCGGGTTTTGCGCAAGCGGTAATGGAAGTGGCTTGCAAACACGATCCCGGTTTCACCGCCGCCAGCATGGAAATGCGCGCCAGCAAAAATGCCCGCTACGTCAGCCTGACCTGCACCATCCGCGCTACCTCGCGCGAGCAGCTCGATGCGATCTACCAGGAGCTGTGCGACCACCCGATGGTGGTGATGGTGCTATGACAGAAAGTGGGGAGTGGGAAGTGGGAAGTGGGAAACACGTTGCGCAGCCAATCATCCACTCCCTCGGCCTGGTCGAATACCTGCCCACCTGGGAGGCGATGAAAAAATTTACCGCCGAACGCGATACCACAACGCGTGATGAAATCTGGTTGGTGCAGCACCCGGCCACCTACACGCAGGGTCTGGCAGGCAAGCCGGAACACCTGCTCAACCCGACCTATATCCCGGTAATCAGGATCGACCGCGGCGGGCAAATTACCTACCACGGCCCCGGCCAGATCGTCGCCTACCTGTTGCTCGACCTGCGCCGCTGGAAGATCAACGTGCGCGAGCTGGTGCGTCTGATGGAGCAGGCGGTGATCGACCTGCTCGGCGAATACGGCGTGGCGGCAGTTGGCCGCGAGGATGCCCCCGGCGTATACGTCAACGATGCCAAGATCGCCGCGCTCGGACTAAAGATCAAACACGGCTGCTGCTATCACGGGCTGGCGCTGAACGTGGACATGAACTTGGCCCCATTCGCCAACATCAACCCCTGCGGCCATGCCGGACTGCGCGTCACGCAATGCTGCGAACTCGGTATCACCGCCGGCATCAACGAACTGCAGGCGGAACTGGCGCAGAACCTGATTCATGGATTGCAACAACATCTTGAAAGAAAGCTGCATGAGCAACACTGACCACAAACAAACCGGCGCAGAAAAGACCGCGCGCAACCCGATCAAGATCGGGCCGTTGCAGCAACGCCTGCGCAAGCCGCAATGGATACGCGTGAAACCGGGCAGCGGCGCGGGATATAACGAGGTGAAACGCGTGCTGCGCGAACACCAGTTGCACACCGTGTGCGAGGAGGCATCCTGTCCGAATATCGGTGAATGTTTCGGCAAGCGTACGGCGGCTTTCATGATCCTCGGCGACGTGTGTACGCGGCGCTGCCCGTTCTGCGACGTGGCGCACGGCAAGCCGTTGCCGCCGGATATTGAGGAGCCGCAGAACCTCGCGCGCTCCATCGGCCTGCTCAAGCTGCGCTACGCCGTTATCACCAGCGTGGATCGCGACGATTTGCGCGATGGCGGTGCTGTACATTTCGCCGATTGCCTGCGCGCCCTCCGTGCCAGTTCACCGGATACCCGGCTGGAGATTCTGGTGCCGGATTTTCGTGGGCGCATGGAGGTCGCGCTGGAGGCGCTGGCGGATGAGCTGCCGGATGTGTTCAACCATAATCTGGAGACTGTGCCGCGCCTCTATCCGCTGGCGCGTCCCGGCGCGGACTACGCCCATTCGCTTAAATTGCTCAAGGATTTCAAGGCGCGTTTCCCGCAGGTGACGACCAAGTCCGGGCTGATGCTGGGGCTGGGTGAAACCGACGAGGAGGTGCTGGAGGTGCTGCGCGACCTGCGCGCGCACGACGTGAACATGCTCACCATCGGCCAGTATCTGCAACCCTCAAACGGACATTTACCCGTGCTGCGCTATCCGGCACCGGAAACGTTCGCGCTGTTCGAACAAACCGCAAAAGACATGGGGTTCAGCCACGCCGCCTGCGGGCCAATGGTGAGGTCAAGTTATTTTGCCGATGAGCAGGCACACGATGCGGGTGTGCGCTGATGCCCTAAAAATGCCCTAAAAATGGAGGGGAAATGCCGGGTGGTGGAAATATCAAA
>CAZMWC010000189.1:0-4777 GCA_964569805.1 uncultured Gallionella sp. | reverse complement strand
GTGCAAGGCGCAATAGGCGGTGATCATGTCTTCGTGTATCCACGTGCCGTAGCCGCCGCCCGTTCCATCGCGCGGCGCGGCGCAGGCGCGCATCACCTGCTCGAAGGCGGTGTCGAAGCGCACTTCATAGCGATCGTTGCGCAAGGTTTTGGCGAGCGAGCGGGAGATTTTGAATTCATCCGGGATCAGCACCATGCGCGGGTCGGGACTCCACCATAATATCGGTTCGCCGGGATTGAACCACGGAAATACCCCATGCCGGTAGGCGTTCAGCAGGCGTGGAGCGGACAGGTCGCCACCCGCCGCAAGCAGTCCATTGGGCGAGCGCAACGCGTGCTCGATGGGCGGAAATGGAGTATGGTCAGCAAGCCAGGGGATCAAGTTCCGGTTCCTTCAGCATATATTCATCGGCGGCATTTTGTGGTTATATTGCCACGGTTGCAGGCAATACATTAGCGAGGTGAGAAATGTTATCGGGCATATTTGGCAAAAAGTCTGATCATCCCATGGCTGACATCAAGTCTGCACAGGCGTTGCTGGATGATCTGCCGAAGAATGACGCGCACAAGATGCTCATGGAGTTGACCGAGTGGATCGAGTCGGTGTCGGACAATGCCGACTTCAAACCGGAGCACAAGTTCGCCGTGTTGTGCCTGCTGGATGAAACCGCCCAGCCTTACGCGCGCAAACTGGCACGCGATTATTTTACGCCGAACGAGCTGAATAAATTCCAGGAAAACCGTTTATGGCTGGCGTTGGGCAATTTTTTCCGCCACGCCACGAAGGCTTATTTCACGCTGCTCAATCGCTGTTGTGACGGCGAAAAAGGAGCAGCAGCGATCAAGGCGCAAGAGACTTTGCTGGCGGCACGCACGCTGTATACCCTGGTTGGGCAATTGAAATATATTTGTGCGCATTACGGCCCGGTCGATAGTGCGATCTGGGGTAATGTGGCCAAGCTCTGGAAACATGCCGAACAGCAGCAATATCTGGACAAGCCGCTTGCGCTTTATCCCGGCGTGTCCGGTGACACCACGGTGAAGCATGAACTTGGGCATTTGCTCGGATGGTACGGCTGCGGGGTCGGCACGCTGAGCCCGCTGTATATGCATCTCACCGAACGTATAACGAGCCAGTATCGCTTCAGCATCGAGCTGGGTGCGACGCGCGACGGAAACAGTTTGTTCAGTTTTGATCTGGAACGACCCGCAGTACCGATGCGCGTCAAAGTGGGCGGGGCGGCGCAGGCATCTACGCGTTTCGTCAGCATGGCGGCGATGCAGCCGAAACTGGAAGCGCTGCTCAAGGTACTGGAAAAAAATGTTGTGCCGGATGAGCTCAATCTGGGCGGCATTTATGAAGCGGAGCCGGTGCGCGATGCCGCACAGCATTTGCTCGGTTATCTCGTTAACCCGCCGTTGCGCCGTGGCGCGCGCCGCAATATCAAGGTCAATCTGAATGTGGTGGGTGGTTTTGCCAAGATGGTTGATCGCACCGATGCCGGGCTGAATTTCAGCGAAGAGCAACCGATGCGTTGGGTCGTTGAAGATATTAGTGCCGGCGGATTTTGCACCGCATTGCCGGCGCAAGGAGCAGATGGAATACGTATCGGCAGCCTGCTCGGGATACAACCGGACGGTGTGCCGCATTGGGGTGCAGCGGTGGTGCGCCGCTTAAAAAGGGATGACAAGAACCAGTTGCAGGTGGGCGCGGAGATGCTGTCCAGCCAGATTGCCGTCGTGTCGGTGAGCCAGAGCGGCGGTGGAGGAGGATTGGAAGACGGGCAACACGCGCTATGGCTGCAGGCCAGGCAGGGTGAAGTACCAGGCGAGGTGCGGCTGCTGATGAAGGCGGGTACATTTTCCGTGCAGCGCAGTCTGCAGACGGGGCTGGGCGGGAAAAGTTATTTGCTGATTCCCGGCGGGTTGCTGGAAAAGGGGATAGATTACGACTTGGCGAAATTCCGCATCATCGAGCAGGAAACTGGCTCGGAAGGATCATAGCAGGATGCTATGGCAAATTTTCACCGGATTCGGTTTGTGCTACCTGAGGAAATTTAATGAGTAACTCATCACTGCACAATTACGCGTTTGCCTATCTGCCCATATTGAGCAAAAACCAGAATCAGGTGGCTGTGGAGCTGATGTATCAATCCGCGGACTTGTTGGCTACCGAGGCGATTGATCCAGATGAAGCCACGGCCAGGGCGATTCTCAATGCGATTCTTCATGCCGGCTCGGAGCGCAGCCGTTTTTTTGTCGGGGTGGGCAAAGATCTGCTGATGAGCGATATGCTGGCTCTCCTGCCGCACGGGCAAACAACGTTGGAAATACGAAAGGACGCACTGGCCGGTAGCTTGCCGCTTGAGCGTTGCCGGAATTTGAGGGCGAAAGGCTATCAGCTCGCCCTCGATGATTTTGTGGCGTTCACGGACGACTGTGCGCCGTTGCTTGATATTGCAGATGTCGTGAAAATTGATTTGGCGCGCACAGGCCGGGGCGCTCTCCCGCTGCTGGTCGAACAACTGCGGAAATGGCGCGTCAAGCTGCTCGCAAAAAAAGTGGAAAGTGCGGAAGACTTCGATTTCTGCCAGCAGTTGGGCTTTGACCTGTTTCAGGGGTATTTCTTTGCCAAGCCCATCATCATCATCGGGAGGCGTCCCGACCCGGCGAAAATGGACATTCTCAATTTGCTCGGGCAAATCAATAATGATGTCGATGACACAGTCTTGGAGCTCACTTTTAAACGCAACCCCGGCTTGAGCTACCATTTATTGCGGCTCATCAATACCGTGGCATTTGGCCGGAAAGCCAGAGTGGATTCCATACATCAGGCACTGATGTTGCTCGGGCGGCGACAATTGAACCGCTGGTTGCAGATGTTGATGTTTACCCATGGCAGCGCCATCGGCCTCGCTTCGCCGTTGCTGGAGCTTGCGGTGCGCCGGGGGAAGCTGCTGGAGCTCATCGCAATACACAAAGCGCGCCAACTCAATGTATTGCACGATCAAAGTTACATGGCGGGCATGCTCTCGCTGATGGATGTGCTGTTAGGTATGCCGATGGCGGAGATAGTGGATTCACTCAATCTCAGCAAGGAAATTCGTTCCGCACTATTGTCCGGGGAGGGTTTGCTGGGCGAGATGCTCGACTTGTGCAAAAAACTGGAAGTCGCCGATTTTGACGGTGCAAATAAAATTGCCGCACAAATAAGCATTCCCATCGAAGCGATCATGGTGGCGCAGGATGATGCCATCGCGTGGGCAAGTAAAATCGGCGAGGATGTGTAGGGCATCTCTCTTCTATCCGGTTTCCGCCTGCCCGGTTTAGTCGCTTACCGGCCAAATGATGTCAAAAAGTGACAGGATGTTCGACCACCCCGTAGGGGCGATTCACGAATCGCCCGGGCAATTCGTGAATTGCCCCCACGCCTTTGTTTTTGCGAGTTGACGTAGGGTGGAAAAAGCGTAGCGTTTCCACCAATGGATGGTCTCGGCAGATTGGTGGATACACGCTACGCGCTTTATCCACCCTACATTTTTTGCTCCGGCTCGTCCGGTTTAGGGTTTCTGCTGCTGCCGTAACGCGACCCGCTGCAAATAGGCATCGCGCGCAATCTGCACATCTTCCAAAAAATACGGCAGTTCCTTCAGCAGCATGGCTTGTGGGCCATCCACCAAAGCCTTGGGCGGGGCGGGGTGAAAGTCCACCAGCACCATATTCGCGCCGGCGAGCACACCCTGTGCCGTCACATGCATCATGTCGAGTATGCCATCCGGTGATGCCTGCCGCGTTCCCACCGAATGTGACGGGTCGACGCATACCGGCATACGCGTCAAACGCTTGATTACCGGCACATGCGCGAAATCGACAAGGTTGCGATGCGGGTCGCCCATATTGGTCTTCATCCCGCGCAAGCAAAACACTACGTTGCGGTTACCCTCTGAAGCCAGATATTCTGCCGCATTGAGCGATTCATCGAGGGTGATGCCAAAGCCGCGTTTGAGCAGCACCGGCATTGCGGTTTGCCGCCCGACGATCTTCAGCAGCTCAAAATTCTGCGTGTTGCGTGTGCCGATCTGCAACATCACGCCGGTCGGGTTGCCGGTCTGGCGCAGCGTCTCGCGTATCTCGTCGAGATGCGATTCATGCGTGATCTCCATCGCGATCACTTTGATGCCGTATTTCCCCGCCAGCTCGAACACATAAGGCAGGCAGTTTTTGCCGTGCCCCTGAAACGCATACGGGCTGGTGCGCGGCTTGTATGCGCCCATGCGCGTACAGACCTGGCCCGCGTCGGCCACCGCCTTCATCATGATCTCGACATGCTCGCGGTTATCTACCGCGCACAGGCCGGCAAACACATGCAGTGTGTCCTGGCCGAAACGCACGCCGTTGTAATCGAAATGGGTGTCGCGCTGCTCGTCCTTGTGCCGCCCGAGGATACGATATTCTTCTGATATGCGCACCACGCGTTCGACGCACGGCAGGTTCTGCATGTCTTCGATGTCCAGAGACTTGGTGTTGCCAATCAAATAAATTTCGGTCAGATTTTTTTCGCTGCCGCGCTCGACATGTACGCGGGTCTGTATGCCTTGCAGTGTCGCCAGATGCGCCAGCAGCTGCTGATATTCCGGCGATTGTTCGCCGACATTGGAACTCAGAATCAGAATCATGGTTTGTTTCCCCGTAAATTAGAGGTAGGGTGGGCACGTTTTTTGTGCCCACGCGGAGATAACATCCATTGGCCGCGTGGGCACAAAAAACGTGCCCACCCT
>CAZMWC010000188.1:0-4792 GCA_964569805.1 uncultured Gallionella sp. | reverse complement strand
GACGCAAACCCGGCAACCTTTCCCGGACGCTCAAAACCATGTCGAACTACGGCATCGTCGAAATGAAGCGCGAGAAAAACCATGTGCGCCCAATCGCCAAGGGCACGGATTTTTGCATTGTGACGGCGTGAATATCCAGTGCATTGCCCGTAGGTTTATGCGCTCTGTACCCGCTAGATTCAGGAACGCACGGTTTCGGGTAGGTAGCTCATCTGGATTCTGCCATAATAGCCGCCGGGCTCATTGAGCGTGGATGGAAATGGCATCTGACATACTTACCGACGAACAAATCGCCGTGCTTCTGGAAATCCCCAAGCATGCAGAGAATCCTAATGCCAAAGCCAGAAGCGAAGGCCAGCATTCTCGGCGCGATTTTCGACTCATCAGCACGGATGGCGCGCATGAGTTCGCGTTATTTACCCGGCAGAGTTTGTTGTTGCCAGAAGGCTTCTCTGCGGGTCTGCGCTGGTTGGCTAAAAGCGGCGAATCCATCATGCTGATGCGATGCAACGGTTCGGATCATCCTCATTCCAACAAGGTCGAGCATGAGCGATTTGATTCCGCTTGCCATATTCACCAAGCTACGGAACGCTATTTGGCGGTTGGGAAAAAGGTCGAGGGGTATGCGCAGCCGACCAAAGAGTACAGAACGCTTAATGGGGCGCTGTACCATATTGTTCATCAATGCAACATTACGGGACTAAAAACCGAACCGGATGAACCGGATTTGTTTGAATAACATGGACATTCAAGACATACAAAAAGCGATTTGCTCTTCCCTTTGTGCGGAAGTCAGAGTCTCCGAACGTGAGGGAGGGCTATTGTTCGTCTCTACGCCCTTCAGCTTTCCTGACGGCGACGCTTATTCCATCTATCTTAAACAACTCCAAACCGGCGGCTTCCGCATAACTGATATGGGCATAACGCTTATGCACCTGAGTTATGAAAACGACATAGAAAAATTTCGGGGCGATGGCACACGCGGCAAATTATTCCGCCAGATTCTGTCCGAGATGGATTTATCCGAAGAGAGCGGAGAGTTTTACATAGAGACGCCCGCAACTACGCTCGGCACGAACATATTCCGGTTTGGGCAAGCGCTGACAAAGATTCACGACCTGACGTTCCTGAATCGCCTTCGCGCGGAAAGCACCTTCTACGAAGACCTGAGAGAAAAACTACTCGGTTGCGTGGATGCGGAGCGGCTGAAAGAAAACTATATCGTCCCCGGCGTGGCTAACGCGGCTGACTACCCCGTTGACTATTTCATCGAGAGCGGCGAGCAGCAGCCCCTTTACCTGTTTGGTGTGCCCAACCGCGACAAGGCAAGGCTGGCAACCATCATCCTGCAACACCTCATCGCGTCAAAAGCGGACTTTAATTCGATGATAATTTTTCAGGACATGTCCATTATTCCTTCGCGCGATCTCAGCCGCCTGACAAACGCCGCTAATGACATGATTGCTTCCATGGATGCCTCGGACGACATTGAGCGCAAACTGCTGCGGCGGATCAAGTAGGCAAGTAGGGTGGGTAGCCCCTGCCCACCATTAACCATTGCAACATTCAGCATCCGCGTGGGCACGGGATGCCATCCTACTGGGCCATGCCTTTGCTTTGTTTGCTTCTTGCACAAGCCAATCCAGCCCATCGTTGCAAATGTTATCCATGACCTCCTCTAATTTGTCTGGCTCAGGATTTTTATACGCCTCCAGCATCATCGGGTATAACTGAGCGGCGCATAAAATACACAGCCTGGCTAATTCTTCTGCAATCCTTGCCTGCTCCCTGATTTTTTCGTTTCTTGGAGATGATGAACCGTGCAGCAATTCTGATCGTGCGTTGTAAACCTTAATGGCATTCTCCTGTGTTTTTCCATCATCACAATTGAAAGCGCAAAGAATGTGCGTTATTCGGTTTGAAAAAATTCCCTTATGTTTCATCGGGTGAAATTTCCCGAAGAACAACCGCTCGATTGCCGATATGTATTTGACCACACTCGCAGAGGCCTCTGGATCAGTAGCCGCATCCCCGAACCAGTTGATTGCGTCAATAAAACGTTCGTGAAGATGAGAGGGCTCTATGGGATTCGCGAGTGGGTATAGAGCAGAACCGAATACTTGTAGTAAATTCACCCCGCCATCTTCCGTTAATGCTTGATGCCAGTTGTGAAAGCCAACCGGCCCCATACTGCGCGAGCCAACTCTTACATGAATCAGGTCATCGGCATCAGACCACATACCAGCCGTTCGCAATGTGTCTCCGCGCGACCATGCCAAACGAAGTTGTTTGGTGTGATCTGCCCCGAGAAAAACACGAATTACATGCAGCGTCACGTCAACTATTTTGGCGGCATGCTCTTCAGAAATGGCTTGGTCGCAATTAGTAATTTGTACAGCGGCGATCCAGGGATAATTACGATACGTTTTGATGGCGCGCGCCTGTAGTTTCCGAACAAAAAGCTCTGACTGCTCTGAGGTTGCGGCTCGTTCGCGCGGGAAGCCTTGCTCAACGGTTTTATTTACGTGTTCTATATGGGCGCGAACTGACTTGTCCACGCTACGCCTGAATGCTTGTTTATGTCTTTTGAAAAATGCGATTCTTCGCGTGAATGTAACTGGGCCAATCTTGAATTCGTCCGGCCCACCTTTAAGGAATAACACGCACGGCAGATAATGCTCTGTAGTCTGGAGGGATTGTTTGGCTATATCTGCTGCGTCTATAAGTATTCGTTCTGCCGTTGCCAGATCGATTTCACGATGTTCTTTCAAAATGAGCTGGGTAAATACGTCAACGACAATTTTTCTTAGTTGTTCTGTGGATACTCGGCGCGCGAGCTCTGATTCGAAATCTATAATCCTGTTCGCAAGAAGGCCGAATTTTTTCCAAGCATGTGTACCGCATGTTATATGGCCTCTTCCATCTGGATGTGGAATGGAACATAAAGCATCATACTGATGCCGTTTGAAGTGTGAGACCTGCTTCTCCCATGGCATTTTCATGAACTTGAGAATTTGCCCGCAAATAACCTGCACATCGTTTTTCGCGTTTGCAATTATTTCCTTTCTGGAAATAACATTGTTTGAGACGGCTGCTTTTTCCATGCGATTTCGAGTCATGGTTGAGGCAGCCCGTTATACGCGCTTCGAAGGCTTTTTTACTGCCGGAAGCAAACTGGTAAGTTGCTGGTAACGCTCGAACAAAAACTCCACGCGCTGAGCGTCGCTGGCGAACGCGGCCTTGCGGTAGCAGGCGTCCACGGCGCGGTCGAGGGCCTGGTGGGCTTTGACCAGCGCGGGCGGCATCGTCAGCGGGTCGTAGAGGTCGGCGAGCGAGCTTTGCGGGAATTGCGCGCGGGCGTCCAGCACGGCTTGGGCGGCGGCTTCTATGGCTGCGCGTTGTTTGTCGCTTGGTTCGTCAGGCCACGGAAAGGTGTTGTAAACCATGCTGCCAGAATAACGATAATCACTTTTCAAACGCCCACCTACATTGCGCATCCAAACCATGTGCATTTCAGATTGCACCATGCCGAACAGAAATAAGCTGGCATCAGGAATGAGGTAGTTGGTATTGCTACAGATGGTTTCCTTGGACATGAAGCCGATAGGAATGTAGCTGCGGCGCGCCGAAGAAACTTCTGGAACAATCAGGTAATCCGTATCGGGTTGTGATGTGTAAAAGAACAGGGTTGGCGCATCCGCCGACTTGCGTGTTGGCTCCGCACTACTCGCTAGGCGAAATGCCTTTACCCGCTCCACACGCGCCAGAACTTGCGGCATAGCGCGCAACTCGCCGGGTTGAATATCTTTAAGCCACAAGCACCAGCGCGATAGCGAGTTAATGAAATCTTCCGAACCCATGTAGGGGCGAATAAACTTTTTCGCATGGGGTTCTTGCGCGATGAGATGCTCACGTTCTGCGTCGCTCAGTATGTAATTCCCATCATCCGTCGGTTTGTTGCCATAGCGCATGGTGGGGACATTCGCCAATGGCATCTGGCGCTTGGTGACAACAGCATCCGGCCCCGGCGTGAGGTATGGGCTGATGTTATTCACCCGCATTTCATGCGGTTCGCCGCTTACGTCGTCATAAACAAATAATCTTTTTTCAATGCTGTCGAAAGGTGCGAAGCCGATGATGACGCAATGTACTGCCGCCTTGCCGCTCGCTTCGTTGCTCCATTTGAAAGTGCGGTGGGCGAAGTGAATCTTGATGTGGTATTTGTTCAGCAATTCGCCCCACAGGATGCCTACCTGTTCGCCCTGAATGATGGAGTTGGTGGAGACGAAGGCGCAACGAATTCCAGAAGCAAACCCCTCCCGGCCTCCCCTTGTCAGGGGAGGAGTGGATGCGCTGGCTCCCTCCCTGACAAGGGAGGGTTGGGGTGGGTTTGGGGTTGTCATATAGCGCGCCGCTTTCACATACCATGCTGCGACATAATCCAAATCGGAAGCGCTTTTCAGGCCTGTAAAGGTTGCAACCAATTCAGCTTTTTGCTGCTTGCTCTGGTAATGCTTGCCAATAAACGGCGGATTGCCCAGCACATAACTCGCGCGTTCCGCAGGCAACACGTCGTTCCAATCCAGCGTGAGCGCGTTGCCGTTGACGATGTGCGGCGAGGTCTTGAGCGGGATGCGCGCGAAGTACATGCCGAATTCTTCGGACACGCGCACGTTCATCTGGTGGTCCATCAGCCACAACGCGACCTGCGCGATCTGCGCCGGGAATTCTTCGATTTCGATGCCGTAGAACTGATCCACGTCCACGCTGATTTCCTGGTGGATGTCGAGGA
>CAZMWC010000187.1:0-4835 GCA_964569805.1 uncultured Gallionella sp. | reverse complement strand
TATCTGGTGGTGGATACCGGCGGGCTGGAGCCGGTCGCCAAGGACGGCATCATGTACGAGATGGCCAAGCAAAGCCGTCAGGCGGTGGACGAAGCGGACGTGGTGCTGTTTCTCGTTGACGGGCGTGCCGGGTGCACGCCGCAAGACCTCATTATCGCCGGGCAATTGCGCAAGACCGGCAAGCCCATCCTGCTGCTGGTCAACAAGGCCGAAGGCATGCAGCGCGCCAGAGTGACCGCCGAGTTCTTCGAGCTGGGGCTGGGCGAGCCGTTGCCAATCTCATCGGCGCACGGCGACAACGTCACGGAAGTGGTCGAGATCGCAATGGAGAATTTTCCGCCGGAAGCGGAAGAGGAATCCACCGAAGAAAAACCGCCCAAGATCGCCATCGTCGGCCGCCCGAATGTGGGCAAATCCACGCTGGTGAACGCCATTCTCGGCGAGCAGCGCGTGATCGCCTTCGATCAGCCCGGCACCACACGCGACAGCATCTACATCGACTTCGAACGCGAGGGCAAAAAATACATCATCATCGACACCGCCGGGGTGCGCCGTCGCGGCAAGGTCGAGGAAGCGGTGGAGAAGTTCTCCGTGATCAAGACCATGCAGGCGATCGAGGATGCCAATGTGGTGGTGCTGGTGGTGGACGCGCGCGACCAGATCACCGAGCAGGATGCCCATGTCGCGGACTTCGTGCTGCAAGCCGGGCGTGCATTGGTGCTGGCAGTCAACAAGTGGGACGGGTTGGACAACTATCAGCGCGACACGGTCAAACGCGACATCGAGCGCAAGCTGCATTTCTTGAGTTTCGCCAAACTGCATTTCATTTCCGCATTGAACGGTACCGGCATAGCGGGCGTATTGAAGTCGGTGGATGAGGCTTATGCGGCGGCGATGGCGAAGCTGTCCACGCCGAAACTGACCCGCGCCCTGATCGGCGCACTGGAAAAACAACAGCCGCCCAAGGGTGGACGCTTCATCCCCAAGATGCGCTACGCCCATCAGGGCGGCAGCAACCCGCCACTGATCGTGATCCACGGCAGCGGCCTGGATGATGTGCCGGCCAGCTATTCGCGTTATCTGGAGCGCACTTTCTGCGAGATATTCAAGCTGCAAGGTACGCCGCTCAAGATTCAATACAACTCCAGCAAGAATCCGTTCGAGGGCAAGAAGCCCAAACCGCTTACTGAAGCCGAACAGCGCAAGGCGCACCGCGCGCGGATACGCGGGCGCAAGCTGTACGGGTAGCCCGCGTAGGGTGCAATAAGCACAGCGCATTGCACCAATGAGACACCATTCGGCGCAATGCCCGTTGCCCTTCGGCAAGCTCAGGAGAGCGTTATTGCGCCCTACGCCCGCTGCAAGATAAATTTATAGGGGTTCCATTTAGCCGTGTCTCTCTCTCAGTCTTACAGCGTTAAAGATGTCATTCACTGGTATGGTCAGAGTGAAATTCAAAAAGCCAAGGCTTACCTGAATTCGATCAGTCAGTTGACATTGCAACCTGACAAAATCACCGCGCAGGTAATGGGAACGTCACCGCGCCCTTACTCGGTAGAGATATTTTTCGATGCCGATGTGGCGGGTCATTTGCATATCGATCCGATCTGCAGCTGTCCGGTGCGCTGGAAGTGCAAACACACTGCCGCCGTCCTGCTGTCCGCTTTGTCTTTGCCGCGCGCACCCACCATCAATCATGCCGTGCTGGAGTGGGTTGAATCTTTTCGGCGTGCGGTAAAAGCGCCGCCGAAAAAGACCGCCAAACCCGCGTTAAAACCTGAAAAACTATGCTATGTGCTTACCAAATCCGCCTATACGGGAGGCCATGTTTTTGGCATCTATAAAGGCAAACTGGATGCCGGAGGGCAATTGCTGGGCAGACTGGAAGAATGGAGCAACGTGGAGCGCGCTCTGGTGAAACCGCCGCAATTTGTTACCGAAGAGGATATGCTCATCCTGCGCCTGCTATGGAAACAACGCGACAAACATAGCTATTTTCCGGTCAAGGGCGCGCAGGGCAACGAGATTCTGACGCGCCTGCTGGCGAGCGGGCGATTGTTTTTTATGGAGGCGCTCGCGGGCAGCAGCTACTTGAAAACGGAGCCGGTTCGCCTGAAGCAAGGCAAGGCGCGCAAGGCGCATTTGGAATGGGGCGCGGATGATGCCGGGCGGATGATTCCCAGAGTCGTCAGCAGCGCGGCCGTGGAGGTGTTGCCGTTCAGCGAAGCAACCTGGTATGTCGATGCCGCCACAGCGGAAATAGGGCAATTGAAAATCGCCCAAACGCCGACGCAGGTGGTGCAGTTGCTGAATATGCCACCGCTTGCCGAAATCGATGTTGCGGTGGTGTCCGAAGTGCTGCGCGAAATGATCCCGGAATTACCCCCGCCCAGCACCGACCGGTTGCGCACCGTTACGGGCACGCTGGTGCCGATGCTGTCGCTGGACACCTCAAAGCCTTCATGGATGGGCAGCTTTCGCGGTTATCGGCATGGCTCGCGGCAACTGGATTTTGCGCGTGTCAAATTTCGTTATGGCGATGCGGTTTTGCCTCCCGACCATCCGGGGGAGTTCGTTACATTGCAAAACGGCGAGACTGTGCGCGTGACACGCGACCAGAAATTGGAAAAAGACGCACTGAAATCACTGGGCAAATATGGGTTGGAAGCGCTGTCAAGTTATGGCACACCCGACAGCGTCAGCGATCGGCCGATTTTTGTGCTGGAAAGTGAAGAGTCCTGGCCGGCTTTTATGCGCCAAACGGTTCCGCAGATGCAGGCAGCGGGCTGGGAAGTCGTCGTTCCGCAGGGTTTCCGCCACCACGTTCTCGAAGTGGAAGCATGGGAAGCGGAATTTGGCGAACAGGAAGAAGGCTGGTTCAGTCTGAACATGGGCATCGTGGTCAACGGTCAACGCTTGCCGCTGGCACCTTTGCTGCATGAGTTGTTCAAGATTGATCCGCGCTGGCTGGATGCAAACCAGTTGGAGAAAATGGGCGACGATGAACAGATCGAGCTGCTGCTCAAAGAGGGTGGCAGGGTGAATGTTCCCGCTGGGCGCATCAAGCCGCTGGCGCGCACTCTGATCGAATTGTTCGATGGCAGGATGAGTAGCGAAATCCGCCTGTCCCGTTACGATGTGGCGCGTATCAGCGAATTGTCCGGCATGGAGCGCTGGCAGTTCAAGGGTATGGATGCCGTAGTCGAGCTCGCCAACAAACTCAAAAACACTGCCGGCATCAAAGCGGTGAACCCACCCGAGGGCTTTGCGCTGCAACTGCGCCCCTATCAGTTGGAAGGCTTGTCCTGGCTGCAATACCTGCGCGAGCAGAAACTGGCCGGGATATTGGCCGACGATATGGGGTTGGGCAAAACCGCGCAGGCCTTGGCGCACCTGTTGCTCGAAAAACAGAGCGGGCGCATGGACAAGCCGTCTCTGGTGGTGTTGCCCACCTCGTTGATTTTTAACTGGAAGCGTGAGGCGGAGCGGTTCGCCCCGCAGCTCAAGCTGCTTTCTCTGCACGGCAAGGAGCGGGCGGAACATTTTCCGACGATTCCGCAGCACGATGTCATCATTACCACTTACCCGCTGTTGTGGCGCGATGTGGCAGCCTTGGCGGAGCATGATTATCATTTGTTGATTCTGGATGAAGCGCAAACAGTAAAAAACGTTTCCAGCCAAGCCGCGCAAGTGGTGCGCAAGCTGAATGCGCGGCATCGCCTGTGCCTCACCGGCACGCCGTTGGAGAACCACTTGGGTGAGCTATGGGCGCAGTTCGATTTTTTGCTGCCGGGATTGCTGGGAGATGCCAAGCAGTTCACCAAAACCTGGCGTACCCCGATTGAAAAACAGGGCAACAAATTGCGTCGCGACCTGCTGGCAAAGCGCGTAAAACCGTTTATTTTGCGCAGGCGCAAGGAAGATGTCGCGCAAGAACTGCCGCCCAAAACATTCATCATCCGCACCGTCGAACTGGAAGGCGGGCAACGCGACCTTTATGAAACGGTACGCACCGCCATGGATCAGCGCGTGCGTGAAGAAATCGCCGCCAAAGGTTTCGCGCGCAGCCACATCATCATTCTCGACGCGCTGCTCAAGTTGCGCCAGGTGTGTTGCGACCCGCGTTTGCTGAAATTGACTGCCGCCAAAAAAATCAAGGAGCGCGCCAAGCTCGACATGCTTATGGAAATGCTGCCGGAACTGGTCAGCGAAGGGCGGCGCATCCTGGTGTTTTCGCAATTCACCTCCATGCTCGAGCTGATCGAGACGGAGCTGGCGAGCGAAAAGCTGGGCTATGTGAAACTCACCGGCGATACGCAGAACCGCGAAGAAGTGGTGCGTCGTTTTCAGGATGGCGAAGTGCCGATTTTTCTGATCAGCCTCAAGGCGGGCGGAGTGGGGCTAAACCTGACTTCAGCCGATACGGTGATTCATTACGACCCGTGGTGGAATCCTGCCGTAGAAAACCAGGCCACAGACCGCGCCCACCGTCTCGGGCAGACAAAAAATGTGTTCGTTTACAAGCTGGTTGTGGCGGGCAGCATCGAAGAAAAGATATTGGCGCTACAGGAGAAGAAAGCCGAGCTCGCCGCCGGTATTCTGTCCGAAGATATCAATGGCCTGGTCAAGTTCGGTGAGGCAGACATCGCGGCGCTGCTGGCTCCGTTGCCAAATGATGAAGCGCCCGATGAAAAAATGTGATCCAAGGGCGATTCGTGAATCGCCCCTACCCGGCTGCGCGGCCAGATTGCGGTGTTGCGCGGTGTTCGCAGCCTCGTCCGCTTATCCTAAAAACCGCAGTTGGAATTTGTAGGAGCGGGCCATGCCCGCGAATT
>CAZMWC010000186.1:0-4845 GCA_964569805.1 uncultured Gallionella sp. | reverse complement strand
GCTCCCGCCTCTGCCGATGCCAGTTTCCGCCGTTATTTTCGCGCCACGTTCGCAGGCGGCAGTCGCGACACGTTACTGGCGGAGCCAGCCGTTTGCGGGAGCGGCTGCCTGGCCGCCCCTCCCGCGCCCGTCGGCTCCGCCGCACCGTGTTGGGGTGGCGCGCTGATCGTGATGGATGCTCCGCCGCAGCAGGAGGACTGCCGCCCGTTTCTGCATGTCGCGAAGCTGTTCGAAGATGCTGGAGCACATGTGCCGCATGTATATGCGCAAGACCTTGAGCAGGGTTTCCTGCTGCTGTCCGACCTCGGCAATACCACTTATCTGCAGGCATTGAGGGCTGACAATGCGCGCGAACTGTACGGGGCTGCCACCGAAGCGTTGATCAAAATTCAGCTCGCTTCGCGCGAGAATGAGCTGCCGCCGTATGATGAAGCCCTGTTGCGGCGCGAGCTGAACCTGTTCCCGGAGTGGTATATCGGCAAGCATCTCAATGTCGCGCTCACTGAAACGCAAAATGCGAAACTGGAGCAAGTGTTTGCGCGCATCCTCGCCAATAATCTCGCTCAACCGCGCGTGTACGTACACCGTGATTACCATTCCAGGAACCTCATGTTGAGCGAGCCCAACCCCGGCATCCTCGATTTCCAGGATGCGGTATACGGCCCGATCACCTACGATCTCGCCTCGCTGTTCAAAGACGCGTATATCAAGTGGGAAGAGGCCGAGATAATCGACTGGCTGATTCGCTATTGGGAACAGGCGCGCAAGGCGGGGCTGCCGGTGCATGGCGACTTTTCCGAGTTCTACCGCGACTATGAATGGATGGGTGTGCAGCGCCACATCAAGGTGCTGGGCATCTTCGCGCGGCTGTCGCACCGTGATGGCAAAGACGGCTATCTGAAAGACATGCCGCTGGTGATGGGTTATCTGCGCGCTGCCTGCGCACGGTATATTGACCTCAAACCGCTGCTGAACTTGCTCGACACACTTGAGCCGCAAAATACTAGAGAGGGCTTTACCTTTTGACGATGCTGCGCATCTCCCTCACCTCAATCCTCTCCCGCCTGCGGGAGAGGAGGCAAACGTGAAAGGCTATTTTTAATGCGTGCCATGTTGCTTGCGGCGGGTCGCGGTGAGCGTATGCGCCCACTCACCGACCACACCCCCAAGCCATTGCTGATGGCGGGCGGCAAGCCGCTGATTGTGTGGCATATCGAGCGGCTGGCGCGCGCGGGCATCACCGATCTCATCATTAACCACGCACACCTCGGCGACCGTATCGAAGCCGCGCTGGGTGATGGCAGTCAATTTGGCGCATGCATCCGCTATTCGGATGAGGGGGCGGCGCTGGAAACTGCGGGAGGCATCGCGTTCGCCTTGCCCCTGCTCGGCGACGCGCCGTTCGCCGTCATCAACGGCGATATCTGGTGCGACTACGATTTTTCCCGCCTGCCGCAACGCGCCGCTGCGCTGGCCGCAAGCGGTGACATGGCGCATCTGGTGCTGGTGAATAATCCGGAACATCACCCGCAAGGCGACTTTTGTCTTGAGCAACAACGCATCACGCCCACCCCCTCAGTCCTCAGCCCTCAATCCTCAATCCTGACCTTCAGCGGCATCGGCCTCTACCGGCCATCTTTATTCGCCGGTATTACGCGCGGCAGCAAAGCGCCGCTCGCCCCCTTGTTGCGCGAGCAGATTGCCCTCGGCAAGGTTGGCGGCGAACATCATCGCGGCCTGTGGATGGACATCGGTACGCCGCAACGTCTGGCAGAACTCGACAAGCAATTGCGCACAACGCAAAATACCGCCCATGACTGATCCGGCACCCTACGCGCAACGCCGCGCACACCTATTGAAACAGATGGGGTGCGGCATTGCCGTCATCCCTACTGCGGAAGAGGTGGAGCGCAACGGCGACACGCATTACGCTTACCGCCACGACAGCAGTTTCTATTACCTCACCGGCTTCGCTGAACCGGGGGCGGTGCTGGTGTTGATCGCTTCAGACGAGCCACAGGCCATTCTGTTCTGCCGCGAGAAGAATCTCGAGCGCGAAATATGGGATGGCTACCGCCTTGGCCCGGATGCAGCGCGCGAGCAGCTGGGTTTCGATGCGGCTTATCCGATTACGCAACTGGACGAAAAACTGACCGAACTGCTGGGTAACCAGCCGGTGCTGTTCTATCCGCTCGGCAATGATGCGGCATGGGATCAGCGCCTGCTCAAGCTGCGCAACGAAGTGCAGGCGAAAATACGCAGCGGGGTGCATGCGCCGGATGAAATCCGCGACGTGCGCGCCATATTGCACGAGATGCGCCTGATCAAGGACGAACATGAGCTCGGCATTATGCGCCGCGCTGCCGTTGTCTCTGCGCAGGCGCACCGCCGCGCGATGCGCTTTGCCCGCCCCGGTATGCACGAACATGAGATCGAGGCAGAACTGCTGCACGAATTCTACCGCCACGGCGCGCGCCATCAGGCCTACCCGGCCATCGTCGCCAGCGGCGTGAATGCCTGCGTGTTGCATTATGTTGACAATAATGCGCGGTTGCGCGATGGCGAACTGCTGCTGATCGACGCGGGCTGCGAGGTTGCGGGTTATGCCGCCGACATCACGCGCACCTTCCCGGTTAACGGCAAATTCAGCGCCGCGCAAAAAGACGTGTACGAACTGGTACTCGCCGCACAGACGGCCGCTATCGCCGCCGCACAGCCCGGCAATGCTTGGGACGCGCCGCACAACGCCGCGTTGCGTGTGCTGGCGCAGGGTTTCATCGGCCTCAAGCTGTGTGTTGGCAGCGTGGATGGTGTGCTGGAAAGCGAAAGCTACAAGCGCTTTTACATGCACCGCACCGGACACTGGCTGGGCATGGATGTGCATGATGTCGGTGGCTACAAGGTCGCCGGGCAATGGCGCACGCTGACCCCCGGCATGACGCTGACCGTGGAACCGGGCTGCTACATCCGTCCTGCCGACGATGTGCCGCCGGCATTGTGGAACATTGGTATCCGTATCGAGGATGACGTGGCGATTACGGTAACAGGGAATGAAGTACTGACCGAAGCCGCGCCCAAATCCGTTGCGCAGATTGAGGAATTGATGCGGCAGGAGGCGCGGTAGATTGTTTCGTGCTTATCCGGTTAGCTCCCAAAATAGCTGAACGTACGCAATGCGGTATGGGTTTTTGTAGGGCGGATGAGCGCAGCGTTAACCAATGACTTGGTCGTCGTTTTTTGACGGCCTAGTCAGATGGCTATGCAAAGCTATCCGCCGAATGAGCTCATCCGCCCTACGGTAGGTGTTATTTTGGGAAACAACCGGATAAGCACGGATTGTTTTTGTAAGGCGCGGGTGGCGCTACGCTGCGTCAGCAACATGCGATTTGAGCATGGCTTCACGCGTATCCGGTGTTTCCAGGCTGATGCGCCCCAGTTTGCCGTTGCGGTAATCGGTCAACAAAATCATCGCCGCTTTTTCCAAATCAGGTCCGCCGCCCCGGGTTTTTGGGATGCAGCCGCGTTTTTTTGCAATGGCCTCCATCATGCCCACCCCATCCAAACCTTCAACATTCAAGCCGTAGTAAGCGGCCAACAGCGCGGGGTAACGCGCCAGCAAAATGGCGGCGAGAAACTCGGCGACCTCTTCTTCGATGACCGCATTGCGACCGATGGCATGTATGGCGGCGAGCATCATGCCGTCGCTATGGTGCTCGATCTTTGGCCACATCAAACCGGGTGAGTCGGTGAGTGTCATATGGTCGTTCAGTTTGTGGCATTGCTGTGATTTGGTCACGGCCGGCTCGTCGCCGACATTGGCGACGCGGCGCTTGAGTAACATATTCATCAGTGTTGATTTGCCGACGTTGGGTATGCCCATGATCATCATGCGCAGCGGCTTGTGGGAGCTGTTGCGATGCGGCGCGAGCGGCTGGCAAAGCTTAGGTATTTTGGTCGCATCGCCAGCTTTTTTGCAGTTCAGCGCTACAGCCCTGACACCTTCCTGGCTGTTATAAAAATCGAGCCACGCCTGGGTGGCTACAGGGTCGGCAAGGTCTGCCTTGTTGAGCACCTTCAGGCAGGGGCGCTGGCGGTGCAGGCGTAACTCCTTGATTATCGGGTTGCAACTTGCTTCTGGCGCGCGCGCATCCAGCATTTCGATAATGACATCGATAAATTCCATGGTCTCGGCTGCTTTTTTTCGCGCCGAGGCCATGTGACCGGGGAACCACTGAATAGCCATTTTGGGTAGGTTTGATGCCTAAAGGCGGATTGTACACTTTGTTATGGGAACCTCATGCTCGCTGTCTTGTTTGCAGCACGCGCGCATAATTTATTGAATATGCTTATAAATTAGCAAATGCTTGTATTTTTCATGCGCATGGCACGCCTCTGTTTTACAATACGCTGCTTTGCTTTTGGATGCCGCACACAAAATTATGCCGCCTAATCTTTGGCGCTAATTTCGCACACACTGATAATTTTTGAGAATTTACCCTATGAAAGAGCAATTTTTGACGAGAGCCAATTTTTTCCGGCTTATTTCTCTTTTTCCGGCTATTTTTCTTGCCGGGGCGAGCTATGCCAGCTCGTATGAGGCGGAACTGCCCGCAAAACTTTCTACTGATCCCGACATGTGCGCCTATACGGTGTGCAAGGAGGTCATCGATGCCGACAGTTTTTCCGAGCGCAAAGGCCGCCCGTCCTACGTCGAGGCTTACAAGACGGTTGGCGGAGAGAAGAAGCTGGCCGGCTACGTGTTCCTCTCCACCGACATCGTTGATATTCCAGCTTATTCCGGCAAGCCGGTCGTGACCCTGATCGGGATGGATGCCAAAGGCATCG
>CAZMWC010000185.1:0-4853 GCA_964569805.1 uncultured Gallionella sp. | reverse complement strand
GCGCAGGGCAGCCAGTTGACCAACAAGTATGCCGAAGGGTATCCGGGCAAGCGTTATTACGGCGGCTGCGAGTATGTGGATGTGGCCGAGCAACTCGCCATCGACCGCGTGAAAGCCTTGTTTGGCGCGGAATATGCCAACGTACAGCCGCATTCCGGCTCGCAGGCCAATCAGGCGGTGTATATGGCGGTGCTCAAGCCCGGCGATACTATCCTGGGCATGTCGCTGGCGCATGGTGGGCATCTGACCCACGGCGCGTCGGTGAATATCAGCGGCAAGCTGTACAACGCCATCCAGTACGGCCTGAATGAAAAAGAAGAAATCGATTACGATCAGGTGCAGGCATTAGCCACGGCGCACAAGCCGAAGATGATCGTAGCGGGGGCATCCGCTTATGCGCTGGTGATCGACTGGAAACGTTTCCGCGCCATCGCCGACAGCGTGGGCGCGTATCTGTTTGTGGACATGGCGCATTACGCCGGCCTGGTCGCAGCGGGCGTGTACCCCAGCCCGGTCGGTATCGCCGACTTTGTCACCAGCACCACCCACAAGACCCTGCGCGGCCCGCGCGGCGGCATCATTCTGGCCAAGGCGGAATATGAGAAGGTGCTTAATTCGGCGATCTTCCCCGGTATTCAAGGCGGCCCGCTGATGCACGTGATCGCGGCCAAGGCAGTCGCGTTCAAGGAAGCGGCCAGCAAGGAATTCAAGGCCTATCAGATACAAGTGGTGGATAACGCGCGCGTAATGTCCAAAGTGTTGCAGGAACGCGGTTTACGCATCGTCTCCGGCCGCACCGACAGCCATGTATTTCTGGTCGATCTGCAAGCCAAACACATCACCGGCAAAGATGCCGAAGCCGCGCTGGGGCGCGCGCACATCACCGTGAACAAGAACGCCATCCCGAACGACCCGCAGAAGCCGTTCGTCACCAGCGGCATCCGCATCGGCAGCCCGGCGATGACCACGCGCGGCTTCAAGGAGCTTGAAGCCGAGCAGCTGGCGCACCTGATCGCCGACGTGCTGGACGCGCCCAACGACGAAGCGGTGATCGCGCGCGTGGTGGGCGAAGTGAAAAAACTGACAACGCAGTTTCCGGTGTATGGCAATTAAGACAGGTAAGTTGGAAGTGGAGCGGCACTTCGTGCCTCAATGGTGAGTGGGAAAAATCACTCACCACTTTCCACTTACTACTCACTACTCACCAAATGAAATGTCCCTTCTGCAAGCATACTGACACCCAGGTGATCGACACCCGGGAGAGCGACGAGGGCGACAGCATCCGCCGCCGCCGCCGCTGCCTGTCGTGCGACAAGCGTTTCACCACTTATGAAATGGTAGAGCTGCGTATGCCGCAGGTGGTCAAGCAGAACGGCATGCGCAGCGAATTTGACGCGGGGAAATTGCGCACCAGTTTCAGCCGCGCGTTGCACAAACGCCCGGTGCCGACCGAGCTGGTGGATGCGGCAATCGACCATGTCACGCAAAAAGTGTTTGCGCTGGGCGAGCGCGAAGTCGGTTCGCGCCAGATCGGTGAGATGGTGATGAAAGAATTGCTCAAGCTCGACAAAGTTGCCTACATCCGCTTCTCGTCGGTGTACAAGAGTTTTCAGGATGTGGGCGATTTCACCGAAGCGGTCGAGGCAGTACGCAAAACACCTGCGCGCAGGCCTCCGCCCGGTGGCAAAAAGAAGGCCTGATGGCGGACATGCAAGACAGTGCATGGATGGCACAGGCACTGCGGCTGGCGGAGCGCGGGCTGTATAGCACCAGCCCGAATCCGCGCGTCGGCTGCGTGCTGGTAAAGGATGGCGCAGTCATTGGCGAGGGTTGGCACGAGCGCGCCGGTGAAGCTCATGCGGAAATCCATGCCTTGCGTGCGGCGGGGGAGGCAGCGCGCGGGGCAACCGCTTACGTCACGCTGGAACCATGCAGCCATCACGGGCGCACCCCGCCTTGCGCCGATGCGCTGATCGCGGCGGGTATTGCGCGTGTGGTGATCGCGGTGCCAGACCCTAATCCGCAAGTGGCGGGGCAGGGCATAGAAAAATTGCGTGCCGCCGGGATCGAGGTCGAATGCGGGCTGATGGAGGCGGCGGCGCGCGAATTGAATGTCGGCTTCTTCGTGCGCATGACGCGCGGCGTGCCGTGGGTCAGAAGCAAAATTGCGATGAGCCTGGACGGGCGCACCGCGTTGGCCAACGGCACCAGCCAGTGGATCACCGGCGAGGCGGCGAGGCTGGATGTGCAGCGCTGGCGCGCGCGCAGCTGTGCCGTGCTGACCGGCATCGGTACGATTCTGGCGGACGATGCGCGGCTGAATGTGCGCGAGGTATCTCCTCCTCTAACAAGGGGAGTCCTGCGCCAGCCGCTGCGCGTGGTGCTGGATAGCCAGTTGCACATGCCGCTGAATGCGCGGGTTTTACACGGTGGCAATGCGCTGATCTATGCTACTGCAGACAAAGCGGACAAGGCTGCGGTGTTACGTGATCTGGGCACTGAAGTCGCCATATTACCTGACACCCAAGGGCGAATTGATCTGCTTGCCATGTTGCATGATCTTGGCGGGCGCGGTGTCAACGAGGTACTGGTGGAAGCGGGCAGCACATTGAACGGCGCGCTGTTGCGTGCCGGGCTGGTGGATGAACTGGTGTTGTATGTCGCGCCGCAATTGCTGGGCGATGCCGCGCGCAGCATGGCGCAACTGGGTGAATTGAACAGCCTGGAGCAGCGCGTCAATCTCAAGTGGCAGGACGTGCGGCAGGTCGGCGATGATTTGCGCATTATTGCAAAGGTGCAAGGATGCCTCTAGAAAGTTGTTGTGCGGGATAAAGCGCAAGGAGCCGCACAGCGAATGACGAGGCATATCAGATTGATAGACGAGGAATGAGCGAGCACGCGACACCGCGATTTGCCCGCACAACAACTTTATAGAGGTATCCGAATGTTTAGTGGAATCATTGCCGATGTAGGCATCATCCTCCGCGCGAAAGACCGCGACGGTGGTTTGCGTTTATCCGTGGCGACCGAAGCACTGGGCATGGGCGACGTGCAGATCGGCGACAGCATCGCGGTAAACGGTGTGTGCCTGACAGCGGTGAAGATAGACAGCCACGTGTTCACCGTGGATGTTTCGCGCGAGACGCTGGATTGCACGGTCGGCCTCGATAAACAGGGCGGCCACGTCAATCTGGAAAAGGCGTTGCGCCTGTCCGACCGGTTGGGTGGGCATCTGGTCACCGGCCATGTGGATGGCGTGGGCGAAACGGTAGCGTTCAACGACATCGGCGAAAGCTGGCGGCTGATAGTACGCGCGCCGCAGGTGCTGGCAAAGTATATCGCTGTCAAAGGCTCTATCACCATCAACGGCGTGAGCCTCACGGTAAATCGTGTCGCCGGATCAGAGTTTGAAGTCAACCTGATCCCGCATACGCTGGATATGACGACGCTGAATGAACTGAAAGTGGGCACAAAAGTGAATCTGGAAATTGATTTGATTGCGCGCTATGTGGAACGCATGATGCAGGGCGAAAAGGAAGAAACAAAATGACTGACGTTGCACCGATAAAGGAAATAATCGAAGAGATCCGCGCCGGACGCATGGTCGTGCTGGTGGATGAGGAGGATCGCGAAAACGAGGGTGACCTGGTATTCGCCGCCGAGTTTGTCACGCCGGAGAAGATCAATTTCATGGCCAAACACGGGCGCGGGCTGATCTGCCTGACACTGACCGAGGCGCATTGCAGGCAACTTAACCTGCCGCTGATGGTGAGCGAGAACGGTTCGCCGCTGGGCACCAATTTCACGGTATCGATCGAGGCGGCAACGGGCGTGACCACCGGTATTTCGGCGGCCGACCGCGCGCGCACCATTCAGGCGGCGGCGAATAAGAACGCCAAGCCGGCAGACATCGTGCAGCCCGGCCACATCTTCCCGTTGCGCGCGCAGAACGGCGGCGTGCTGGTGCGCGCCGGGCATACCGAGGCGGGATGTGATCTGGCGCAACTGGCCGGGCTGATGCCGGCCTCGGTGATCTGCGAAATTCTCAAGGATGATGGCGAGATGGCGCGCTTGCCCGATTTGGTTGAATTCGCGAAAACGCATGGCTTGAAGATCGGCACCATTGCCGATTTGATCGAATATCGCAGCCACAACGAGAAGCTGGTGGAGCGAGTGGCGCAACGCCGCGTGCAGACCGCTTATGGCGAATTCGAGCTGGTGACTTATGTGGACAAGACCACGCAGCGCACCCATCTGGCGCTGGCGAAAGGCAACATTCAGCCGCACGAGGAAACGCTGGTACGGGTGCATGAGCCGCTGTCGGTAATGGATTTTCTGGAGCAGGCACACTATCCGAATTCCACCAGCGTGCATGATGCTCTGACCCGGATCGCCGCAGCGCCATCAGGGGTGTTGGTGATGATGCACCATGCCGAAACGGCGCAGGAATTGTTGGCGCGCGCCGCAGCGTTGCCGGAGGCGCATCACACCCAGTGGGACCCGCGCAGCTACGGTATCGGCGCGCAGATACTGCGCGATCTCAACGTCGGCAAAATGTGTCTCATCGCCAAACCGCGCAAACTGCCGAGCATGACCGGCTTCGGCCTGGAAGTGGTGGGGTATTGCTGCGCCAACAACAAGGAAAAGCAATAAACCTGAAAAACGCAGTTGAGTGGTATGTAGGTGCGAATTCATTCGCACGAACAAGAGGTTATGTGCGAATAAATTCGCACCTACAAGGGCAATGCAACATCTTGGATAAGCACAACATTCATCACCAACTGCGGTTTCTAGGATAAAAGAGATGGTAGGTCGGGTTAGCGCAGCGTAACCCGACGTTTGCTCATCAATTA
>CAZMWC010000184.1:0-4879 GCA_964569805.1 uncultured Gallionella sp. | reverse complement strand
CCGCCAAGTTAGAACTGCCGGTGGTCGCCACCCATCCGGTGCAGTTCCTCGAAGCGACCGATTTCAAGGCGCACGAGGCGCGCGTGTGCATCTCCGAGGGCTATGTGCTCAACGACAAGCGCCGCGTAAAGCAATTTACCGCGCAGCAGTATTTCAAGACGCAGGCCGAGATGATTGGGCTGTTCGCCGACCTGCCCGAGGCATTGCAGAACAGCGTGGAGATCGCGCGCCGCTGCAACCTTGCGCTGGTGTTGGGTAAGCCGCGCCTGCCGGATTTCCCCACACCGAACGGCGAGAGCCTGGACGACTTCCTGCGCAGCGAATCCGAGCGCGGGCTGATGCAGCGCATGGCGTTGCTCTTTCCCGATGCGAATGAGCGCGCTGCCAAGTTGCCGGAGTATCAGGAACGTCTGGTGTTCGAGAACGAGACCATCATCAAGATGGGCTTCCCCGGCTACTTCCTGATCGTGGCGGACTTCATCCGCTGGGCTAAGGCCTACCGTTCCGAAGAGTTCCCCAACGGCGTGCCGGTCGGACCGGGGCGCGGTTCCGGCGCGGGTTCGCTGGTGGCGTACAGCCTCGGCATCACCGACCTCGACCCGCTGCGCTACGAGTTGCTGTTCGAGCGTTTCCTCAATCCCGAGCGCGTCTCGATGCCCGACTTCGACGTGGACTTCTGTCAGGACGGGCGCGAGCTGGTCATCGACTATGTGAAGAGCAAATACGGCGCGCAGTGCGTGTCGCAGATCGCTACCTTCGGCACCATGGCATCCAAGGCGGTGATCCGCGATGTCGGGCGCGTGATGGATTTCCCCTACGGCCTGTGCGACAGCCTGTCCAAGGCGATCCCGCTGGAAGGCGTAAAGCCGGTATCGCTGAAGAAGGCGCGCGAGATGGAGCCGGAGATCAACGCCATCGCCGAGCGCGAGGAAGGCGTACCGGAGCTGCTGGAATTGGCCGAACGCCTCGAAGACCTGACGCGCAACGTCGGCATGCACGCGGGCGGCGTGCTGATCGCGCCGGGCCAGCTCACCGATTTCTGCCCGCTGTATTGCGCCGACAGCAGCGCCAGTGTGGTCAGCCAGTTCGACAAGGATGATGTCGAGGCTATCGGGCTGGTGAAGTTCGACTTCCTCGGGCTGCGCACGCTGACCATTCTCGACTGGGCGATGCGCCATGTTGCGCGGCTCAGCGGCGGCACCGCGCCGTTCACGCTGGAGACGATGCCGCTGGACGACAAGCCGACCTACGATCTGCTGAAAGCCTGCAACACCACCGCCGTGTTCCAGCTCGAATCGCGCGGCATGAAGGATCTGATCAAGCGCCTGCAACCGGACACCTTCGAGGACATCGTCGCGCTGGTCGCGCTGTTCCGTCCCGGCCCGCTGGAATCGGGCATGGTGGAAGACTTCATCAACCGCAAGCACGGCCGCGCCAAGGCCGACTATTTCCATCCCGAGCTGGAAGTTTCGCTCAAGCCGACCTACGGCGTGATCGTGTACCAGGAGCAGGTGATGCAGATCTCGCAGATCATCGGCGGCTACACGCTGGGCGGCGCGGACATGCTGCGCCGCGCGATGGGCAAGAAAGACCCCACCGAGATGGCCAAGCATCGCGACATTTTCATCGGCGGCGCGGTCAAACGCGGCATCGACGACAAGCTGGCGACGCTGCTGTTCGATCTGATGGAGAAGTTCGCCGGCTACGGTTTCAACAAGTCGCACTCGGCGGCCTACGCGCTGATCGCCTACCAGACTGCCTACCTCAAGGCGCACTACCCGGCGGCGTTCATGGCGGCGACGCTGTCGGCGGACATGGACAACACCGACAAGGTGCGCACTTTCTATCAGGACACCTTGCAGCAGGGCGTGCGCGTGCTGCTGCCGGACGTGAACTCTTCCGGCTATCGTTTTGCACCATCGGGTGAAAATATCATTACCTACGGCCTCGGCGCGATCAAGGGTACCGGCGCGGCTGCGATCGCCAACATCGTCAAGGCGCGCGAAAGCGGCCCGTTCAAAGACCTGTTCGACTTCTGCCGCCGTGTGGACAAGCGCGTGGTCAACCGCCGCACCGTCGAGGCACTGATCCGCGCGGGCGCATTCGACAGCATTAATGATCATCGCGCTTGCCTGATGACGACGCTGGATGCCGCGCTGGCGAGCGCCGACCAGCAGGCGCGTGCGGCGAACCAGAACAGCCTGTTCGGCGACGATGAGGCCGATGTCGTGCTGACCGCGAAACATGCCGAAGTGCCGCGCTGGACGTTGCGCAAACAGTTGCAGGAAGAAAAGACCAGCCTCGGTTTTTACCTCGGCGGCCACCCCTATCAGGAATATGCGGAAGAGCTGGGCAACTTCATCAAGGTGAAACTCGCCGACCTCACCCCCGCATTCGTCGGCGGATCAGACGACAGAAGACAGAGAACAGAAGACAGAAGCGTGCGCGCGCCTGCACGCCGCGGCGTTCCAGTCATATTGGCGGGCATCGTGGCTGGCTTGCGCATCCAGCAGACGCGGCGCGGGCGCATGGCGATCATCACGCTCGACGATGGCGGCGCGCAGGTCGAGATGACCGTGTTCAACGAAGAATACGAGCGCAGCAAACCGTGGATACGCGAGGACGAATTGCTGGTGGTGCAGGGCAAGGCGAGCCTGGATGAATACTCCGGCAACGTGCGGGTCAGCGGCGAAGAGCTGTTCGATTTTGCCTCGGCGCGTTCTCACTTCGCGCAGCATCTCGCGCTGCGCTGCGACGGCAATGCCAGCGTCGCACAACTGAAAAAACTGTTCGCTCCCTATCGCGATGGCAAATGTCCGGTGCTGATCCACTACCGCAACCGCGATGCCGCTTGCCAACTCCGCTTGGGCGAAGCATGGCACGTCACATTGCACGACGACCTGCTGCGCGACCTGCGCGGGGCATTGCTGCCGGACAGTGTGCAGGTGGTATACGGATAGCCTGCGTAGGCTGGGTTAGCGGCAGGAAACAACAAGCGCTTTTTACGTTTGCATCCTCTCCCGCAGGCGGGAGAGGAGAGCGTAGCGGAGCCGAGGTGAGGGATATCGCGCAACCCGGCATGGTTGAGGGAACCTCTATAAACCTATATTCCTCTGTTGGAGAAGAGTATTCCGGTATTTCAACGAATTATGCCGCTTCTGTAGGTGCGAATTTATTCGCACATAACTCGTTGAGCGTGCGAATAAATTCGCACCTACAAACCCACCAACCGAGGAATTGTAGGATAAATTCACCGCGCAGTTCAGCCTTGAGGTCGCGCGGCGGCCGGAATATCCCATGCCAACTTCATTGTCATTTATTTCCCTTTCGTTTAGATTGCGCAAGCGGGGATTTATATTGCACAAACAATGATGTCTTTCCCACGAGGAAGACAGGTAACTCTACCGATAAGTCTGTAATCAGGGGGGGGCGATGAAAAGGATTCAGCTCGATTACATGCACCTGACAGCAGGGCAGCCGTTACCGTTCGAGCTGGTTGATGCTCATGGGAGGGTATTGCTCAAACCTGGCTACATCATCCAGAGCGAAGCCCAGCTAGAACGACTGGTCGAACGCGGCGTTTTCTTCGAGCGGGTGGACGACGAGGAAAAACAGCAGGCGCAGGCAATGGCAATGGAAAAAACTTCGGTCTTCTCATGCGTGTGCGAGCTGGCCGATGCCTTTGCAGGTTTGATCGACAAGGAAAAGCCCGACTACGGCGGGGTGCCGGATATCGCCGGAAACATCCAGCGGCTGTGCGAGCAGGACAGCGATGCGGCGCTTGCCTGCATCCTGCTCCGCAAGAAAGGCCGCTATGCCCTGCGGCATTCGTTCCACGCCGCAGTGCTGACCGAGTTGCTCCTCAAGCGTCTGCAACATCCCGCAGAAGACAGGCGCTATGCCGTTGCCGGGGCGTTGACCATGAATATCCACATGCTGGAGCTTCAGGATGCGCTCTATCGCCAGAATGCGCCGCTCACGCCCGAACAGAAACGTGCCATCGTCACGCATCCCCTGACGGCGACTGCGGCGCTCCGCGAACAGGGTATAGCTCATCCCGTCTGGCTCAAAGTGGTCGAGCATCACCACGAAATGATCGATGGTTCCGGTTATGCCCGCAAGCTGCAAAAAAACGATCTGTGCATCGAATCCCAGGCCGTGTCGCTGGCGGATCGCTTCTGCGCCATGGTCTCGGAACGAGAATACCGGCGCGGCCTTCCGCCCGGCGCGGCGGTGAAGGATCTGCTCGGTCGTCAGGCCGCCACAATCACACCGGAACTCGCCGAAGCATTCCGCAAGGAAGTGGGCTGCTACCCGCCGGGCACCGTGGTCACGCTCGTCAATAGCGAGATGGGAGTGGTGGTCAAGCGGCTGCTGAACCCGATGCAACCGCTGGTGCGCAGCTTGCGCGCGGCCAGCGGCGTGCGCTATCCCGATCCGCCGAAACGAGCCACCAGCAAGCAGGCCTATGCCATCAAGGAAGAGCTGGACGCGGATGCCGCAAAGGATTTCGATCTGGCACTCCTGTGGCGGCAGATGGCGCAGGACGTAACGGACGAAGTGTGATGGCGCGGTGTGCGGGTGTGCGGCGAGTTGCTGGATACCCGGTTGATCTGCCAAACAGCTCGGCCTCACCGTATCAAGATTAACGACCTCTATCAAGAAAGGCGAGCTTCAGGTAACGACATTTGCAGCCTTCCACGTTTCCGGTTTCGTAGAATGTGGTGGCCCTTCGGCTACTCTCAGGACTAAAGGCCTTGCGAACCGCATCAATCGCGAACGGTGCGGTTGTCACCACATCCTACGAGCTCTTCCATCGCAGTGGTAGGTTGGGTGGAGCGTAGCGATACCCAACAATTGCAAGCGATGGGTATCGCGT